>JANTFJ010000038.1 GCA_024763495.1 Desulfobulbaceae bacterium
AGTGAGACTCCGTGTGCTTTAGCTGTGCGTGATAAGGCTGGCACCCATACTACGGGTATAAACTTCGCATACTAATGCTATGTAAGACAGACTTATCACGTGCAGATGAAGTGCAGCTGAATAGTTACATTTATTTTTATTGACTGTTATTAAAAGAAAATAGAGGTTTTTAAGGAGAAAATTATGGCTGTTGAAGATAAACTTATTGATATTATTGCTGAACAACTCAGTGTTGACAAAGGAAAGGTTGTCGGCTCCGCTTCGTTTGTTGATGATCTGGGTGCTGATTCTCTTGATCTGGTTGAATTAATTATGGCCATGGAAGAATCCTTTGATATAGAAATTCCAGATGAAGACGCGGAGAAAATTCTTACGGTTAAGGACGCGATTGCATATATTGATAAGATTAAAGGCTAGGAGATTGTCCGATAATACCTGCACTGTTTAATAATTTTCAGGGCTTGAAGATAAAAGTGTTGTTTTTGCACTGAGCAATGATAAACGCCTTATTTCGTTAACAGCGGGGTAGGGCGTTTTCTGCCAAAAGCGGCGGGAGGTTGCTGGAAAATATTATTATCGACTCAGCTTAGCGCTGAAGAGAGGCCGAAAGTGAAAAAAAGAGTTGTTGTAACCGGTGTTGGCCTGGTAACTCCTTTGGGAACCGGGGTGGATAAGACCTGGCAGGGTATATGTTCCGCTAGCAGCGGGGTAGCTCCTATTACTAAATTTGACGCAAGCGCTTTTGCTGTTAAAATAGCTGCTGAAGTCAAGGATTTTAAGGTAGAAGATTTTGTAGAAAAAAAACTGGCCAAACACCTGGAGCTTTTTGTTCAATACGCTATTGCCGCTGCTGACATGGCCATGGCTGATGCAGCTTTTAAGGTAACCGGGGAAAACAGCCCCAGGGTAGGTGTGATAACCGGTTGTGGCATGGGGGGCTTGCCGGCAATTGAAAAATATACCCAGATTTGCCAAGAGAGAGGCCCGAGGAGAATTACTCCATTTTTTATTCCCATGGTCATTCCCAATATGGGGGCCGGTCATATTTCTATTGTCCACAAGATCAAGGGCCCTAATCTTTCATTGACTACTGCCTGTGCAGCCGGAACTCACGCGGTTGGGGAGGCCTTCAGGCTGGTGAGCAGAGGAGACTGTGATGTCGTTGTGACCGGGGGCTGCGAGTCCACTGTCTGTCCTCTCGGGGTAGGTGGTTTTAATGCAATGAAGGCCTTGTCCAAGCGTAATGATGAACCGGAAAGAGCTTCACGGCCTTTTGATCGTGACCGTGATGGTTTCATCATTGCCGAGGGGGCGGGAATTCTTCTTCTTGAAGAATATGAACACGCCAGGGCCAGGGGCGCTAAAATATATGCGGAAATGGCTGGTTATGGATTAACCGGAGATGGATATCATATTGCCGCGCCCCCGGCAAATGGAGATGGAGCAATCCGTTGTATGCGGATGGCACTTGACGATGCCGGAATGAAGCCGGAAGATATTGATTATATTAATGCTCACGGTACTTCAACACCATTAAATGATGTGGTTGAAACCAGGGCAATTAAAGAAGTTTTTGCTGAACATGCCTATAAACTGGCTGTCAGTTCAACCAAATCCATGACCGGTCATATGCTGGGAGCTGCCGGTGGCATTGAGGCGGTTTTTCTGGCTTTGTCTCTTCATAACCAGATTATCCCTCCAACTGCTAATCTGGAAAATCCTGATCCTGAATGCGATTTGGATTATGTTCCAGGCACGGCCAGAAAGACTGAGATCAGGAGCGGCATATCAAACTCTTTTGGCTTTGGCGGTACTAACGCAGTAATTGTCATGAAACGTTTTGAGGAATAAAAGTGAAGATAGCTTTTGGTTGTGATCATGGTGGCATTGGCTTGAAGGATGACATCCTTGCCCTGTTGGCTGACAGCGGGCAGGAGATTTTTGATATGGGAACTGATTCCGCTGACTCTGTTGATTATCCGGATTTTGCCAGGCTGGTATGTGAACAGGTTGTCTCCGGCGCGTGTCAGCGGGGCATTCTGATTTGCGGTACCGGTATTGGCATGTCAATGGCTGCCAATCGTTATAAATCGATCAGGGCCGCGCTTTGCCATGAACTTTTTACCGCCAGAATGAGCCGGGAACATAATGATGCCAATGTCCTTTGTCTGGGGGCCAGGGTAATTGGCCCGGGCCTGGCGCTTGAGGTGGTAAAAACATGGCTTGCAACCGATTTTGCCGGAGGCCGTCACCTGCGGCGGATAGAAATGTTTTCAGGATGAGCTGAAATTTGATCCTGGTAACTATTCAGCAAGGGCAATGATTTATCCTTAAACTTTGAACAGTTATTTACCATGTAGCCTGAATCAAGAAATTTGAACAAGGATTTACCCCGTGTCTTTTTTAAAAAATACCGATCCCGAAGTATATCGATCAATTAACTATGAACTGGAACGACAGACGAATCAACTGGAACTGATTGCCTCGGAAAATATCGTCAGTCCTGCCGTGCTTGAGGCCCAAGGTTCTATTTTTACCAATAAATACGCGGAAGGATATCCTGGTAAACGCTATTATGGCGGTTGTGAATATTCTGATCAGGTAGAATCATTGGCTATTTCCCGGGCCCGTGAACTTTTTCAGGCTGAATATGCCAATGTTCAGGCTCACTCCGGCAGCCAGGCCAATATGGCGGTGTATTTTGCTACCCTTAATCCCGGCGATAAGGTTTTGGGGATGGATCTTGCTCATGGTGGTCATCTTACCCATGGCAGCAATGTTAATTTTTCCGGTCAACTTTATGATTTTGTCGCCTATGGGGTTGATAAGGAAAGTGAACAGATTGATATGGCCGAGGTTGAACGTCTGACCTTACTGCATAAACCCAAAATGATTGTTGCCGGAGCCAGTGCCTATCCCAGGTTTATTGATTTCGAGGGATTTCGCCGGATAGCTGATAAGGTTGGTGCTTTGTTTATGGTTGATATGGCGCATATTGCCGGGTTGATAGCGGGTGGAGTTCATCCTTCGCCGGTTCCCTGGGCTGATTTTGTTACCTCAACTACCCATAAAACCATGCGTGGCCCTAGGGGCGGTTTGATTCTGGCCAAGGGGGAATTTGCCAAAAAATTAAACAGCAAGATTTTTCCGGGAATTCAGGGCGGTCCCCTGATACATGTTATTGCCGCCAAGGCAGTGGCTTTTAAGGAGGCTATGTCTGACCGTTTTAAAGAATATCAGCGGCAGGTGGTTAAAAACGCGGCTGTCCTGGCTGAGCGCCTGCAGTCCTGTGGCTTCAGGCTTGTTTCCGGCGGTACGGATAATCACCTGCTTCTTGTTGATTTGACAAATAAAAATGTTACCGGCAAAGAAGCTGAAGAAGCCCTGGAGGATGCCGGACTTACAGTTAACAAGAATGCTATCCCCTTTGACACTCAGAGTCGTTTCGTTACCGGTGGTATTCGTATCGGCACCCCGGCCGTCACCACTAGAGGCTTACGGGAAGCAGAAATGAAACAGATAGGCGATTGGATTAACCGGGCGATAGAAAGTCGAAAAGATGAAGAAGAACTTGCCGGGATACGTCTTGAGGTGCGGATGCTCTGTGATGAATTTCCCATATACCCTGATTTTGACCGGCAGGACGTGTGATCCGAATAATAGGGGACCGAAGCCGGAGGGTAGTGGATAATTATGGCTGAACAGCAACAGCGACCATCGTGGTCTGAATATTTTATGTCGATCACTGAACTTGTGGCTCAGCGATCTACCTGTATCCGCCGAAAAGTAGGGGCGATTCTTGTTCGTGACAAGAGAATAATATGTACCGGCTACAATGGGGCTCCCAAGGAGATACAGCACTGTCTTGATGTCGGCTGCATGCGGCAGCAGATGGGAGTTCCATCAGGGGAACGTCATGAGTTATGTCGCGGTCTGCATGCTGAACAAAATGCTATAATTCAGGCGGCTCTGCATGGGGTAAGTATTGACGGAACGACTCTTTATTGTACAAACATGCCATGTTCTATTTGCAGTAAAATGTTAATTAATGCTGGAATTGTCGAGATTTATTTCAAGGAAGGATATGCTGATTCTCTTTCAACTATAATGCTGGATGAGGCTGGTATTCCCTATAAAACTTTTGTCCCTGCAGGAGCCCAGCCCCCTGGGCGATAAAATATGGAGCAAAGCTCATGGCATGGAGCGTTTACCATGGATCGCCTTTGTTTTCCCCAGTGGGGATAATGAAAAGAAACCCTGTCAGTGAGTATTAAAAAAATGTAAGCGTTTACCGTAAAAAAGCAGCCCTGGTGAACGATTGCAAAAAATGACGGAAGTCCAGGAGCAAGGTATTGATGCCGGAGATTAAAGAATGAAATGTCCTTACTGTGGCCACCTGGAAAATAAAGTGGTTGATTCTCGGATAAACAAGGAATATACCACGACCAGGCGGCGACGGCTGTGTGGCTCCTGCGCTCGACGGTTTACTACTTATGAGCGTCTGGAAATCACTATGCCCATGCTGATTAAGAAGGATGGCCGGAGGGAAAAATGGAATCGTTCCAAGGTCGTGGAAGGGTTAAAAAAAGCCTGTGAAAAGCGGCCGGTAAGCATGGCGGAAATTGAAAAATTCGTTGATTCTTTAGAGGGTGGTTTGCAGGATATCGGTGAACGGGAAATTCCGGTTCGGATTGTCGGAGCCCGGGTTATGGAGGGATTGCGCAATCTCGATGAGGTTGCTTATGTGCGTTTTGCCTCAGTCTATCGGCAGTTTAAAGATTTGAATGAATTTATGGACGAGTTGAAGGGCCTGCTGAGCAATAAGGAGCAGCAGGATGGCTGATCCTGACAGTCATTTTATGAAATTGGCCCTCCGTGAGGCAGTAAAAGGAGTGGGTCGAACCTCCCCGAATCCCCTTGTCGGCGCGGTTATAGTAAAAGATAATAAGATAATCGGCAAGGGCTGGCATAAAAAGGCCGGGACTCCCCATGCCGAGATTCACGCCCTGCGCGATGCCGGCCAGCAGGCAATGGGGGCAACAATTTACGTAACCCTTGAACCCTGTAATCACACGGGACGGACACCGCCCTGTACCCAGGCCATTTTAGAAAGTGGAATCAGCAGAGTTGTAGTCGGGATGGTTGACCCTAACCCTCATGTTGTCGGCTCAGGTCGGGAATTCCTGGCCGCGCAGGGGATAGAGGTGGTAAGCGGGGTGCTGGCTGAAGAGTGCCGGGCCATAAATCATCCTTTTATTAAACACATAACTACAGGTCTGCCCTGGGTTATCATGAAGGCCGGTTGCAGTATGGATGGCCGGATTGCCGTAAGTTCCGGGCAAAGCGCCTGGATTACCAATGAAAAGTCAAGGCATCAGGTGCATTTGCTTCGTGATCGTGTTGACGCGATTCTGGTGGGAATCGGTACAGCTTTAAACGATGATCCCTCCTTGACTGCCAGGTTGCCGAATCGCCAGGGGAATGATCCTCTGCGGGTAATTCTGGATACCAGGCTCAGGCTGCCGCCCGGTGCCAAAATGCTGGAGCAGCAATCCTCGGCCCGAACCTGGATATTCTGCGGGCCGGATCCGGAAGAATTCAAGGTGAAAGCCCTGGAAGCGGCAGGGGCCAGGATTTTGCCGACAGGATTAACTGCTGAAGGCAGACTGAATATAGCTGAAGTCCTGGATGTTCTTGGCCGTGAACAGATAAATTCTCTTCTTGTTGAAGGCGGTTCTCTGGTTCATACCGCTTTTTTACGGGCCAGCCAGGTTGATCAGGTCAATCTTTTTCTTGCTCCTGTTTTTCTCGGGGCAGACAGTATTCCATTGCTTGATGAGCTGGGACTGGAGCGGGTACGGGACGGCAGGCGCTTCAAGGTAGGTCGTAGTCGTCGTTTTGCTGATGACATCATGATTGAGGGTTATTTTTAAAATTATGTTTACCGGTATTATCCAAGGGCAGGGCATCCTGAAAGAGATCAGACCGGCAGGCGGGGGCATGGTTTTCGGGATTGAGCCTGATTTTGATCTTATTGACCCTGGAGAGGGGGAGTCCATTGCCTGTAATGGTGTCTGCCTTACCGCCAGAGAAATCAACAGGAATTATTTTCTGGTTGATGTTTCGCCTGAGAGCCTGTCCCGGACTAATCTCGGCAAGCTTACTGCCGGAAGCAAAGTTAATCTGGAAAGGGCCTTACGTTTAAGTGATCGCCTGGGCGGTCACCTGGTCAGCGGACATGTTGATGCCGTTACTGCAACTCTGTCCCGTAAACCAGAGGGCGATTTTGTCCGTTTTTCATTTGCGGTGCCCCCCGGCCTTGGCCGTTATATAATTGAAAAAGGTTCAATAACAATTGATGGGATAAGTTTGACGGTTAACTATTGTGATGATCAGACATTTGCCGTGGCTATTATTCCTCATACCCTGGATATAACGTCTCTTGGGGGGCTGCGTCAGGGTGACATGGTTAATATTGAAGTTGATCTTATTGGTAAATATGTTGAGAAACTGCTGACTGTTGCCGGGAATGAAGAAAACCAGGCTAAATCCAAAATTAATCCGGCTTTTCTGGCGGAACATGGATTCTGGAAGTAGAATGCTTTATTTAAAGGTAACTGCTTACAGGGCACCGAACGGAGTCGGAGTTTATGCCCTGTTTTTAAGGGTGCTTACCTCTTTCCGCCATCAGCCCGGCTTACGTATAACTATGGCGGGGTAAAAGCTACCCTTCTCTACTCCTTTAAATATTTGGATTGCGCCTCAGAATGTGAAGTTGTTTTTGCGCGAGACCTGAGGGTAAATTGTCGCCCTTACTGAATAGTTACAATTTTTTTCTCTTTCAGAGAGGCCGCAGCTGTTTATGTAGACAACTACGTCCGGCTGAATAAATAAAACATGAAAGCAGGAGCCTGTGATCCTGGTGGCAGAGCTGATAACAGATCCAGCTTCTTTTGCTCACTGTTTTCTGGTAAATGGTGAATTTAGATGCCTGTAAGTACTATAGAAGAAGTCGTTGAAGATATAAGGGCCGGAAAAATGATCATCCTGGTAGATGATGAAGACCGGGAAAATGAGGGCGATCTTTTCATGGCTGCCCAGATGGCCACTCCGGAAGCCATTAATTTTATGGCCACCCATGGCCGGGGACTTATCTGTCTCACCTTGACCCCTGAGCATCTTGCCAAACTGAAGCTGCCCATGATGGTTCAGGATAATCAGTCTCCCTATGAAACAGCTTTTACGGTGAGTATCGAGGCCAGGCATGGCGTTACCACCGGAATTTCCGCGGCTGACCGGGCCCGGACAATTCAGGTGGCAGCGGCCCGTGATGTAAAACCTGAAGATATTGTCAGCCCCGGTCATGTTTTTCCCCTGCGGGCCAGAAGAGGGGGGGTTCTGGTTCGTACCGGCCAGACTGAGGGATCGGTTGATATTGCCAAACTCGCCGGCCTGAATCCTGCCGGAGTTATCTGCGAGATCATGAAAGATGACGGAACCATGGCCAGGATGCCGGATCTGGAAGTGTTTGCCGAAGACCATGATTTGAAAATTGCCACGATTGCCGATCTGGTCGCTTACCGGTTAAAGAAAGATACCCTGGTGCATCGGGCCGCTGAAACGAAGCTTCCCACTCGTTATGGTGGTGAATTCCGTCTTATCGCCTACACTAATGATGTTGATGATGCTGAACACGTTGCTTTGGTTAAGGGGGAAATTGACCCGGAAACAGTAACAATGGTTCGGGTTCATTCTGAATGTCTTACGGGTGATGTTTTTGGTTCTCTCCGTTGTGACTGCGGCGGACAACTGCAGGCTGCCATGCGGATGGTAGCCCGTGAGGGAAAAGGAGTTATCCTTTACATGCACCAGGAGGGCAGGGGAATTGGCCTGGTTAACAAATTGAAGGCCTATGCCCTGCAGGATAAGGGCCTTGACACTGTTGAGGCCAATCTTGAGCTTGGCTTTAAGGCCGATTTACGGGATTATGGCATCGGCGCCCAGATTCTTCGCGATCTTGGTATCCGTAAAATGAGATTAATGACCAATAATCCGAAGAAAATCGTCGGTCTTGAGGGCTATGGGCTTGAGGTGGTTGATCGGATTGCGATCGAGATGGAGCCGGTGCCGGAGAATGTCGGCTATCTCAAGTGTAAAAAGGACAAAATGGGACATATGCTTGATGTTTAATCAATAAAACAGCCTGTTAAAAGGCATCCACAAGCGTAACTGCTCACCGGGCACCGGATTTTTCCGTAATCAGTCCGGCTTACGTATGATTAATACGCTGTGCCGGCCTGATCACAAAAATCTCCGGCACCATAGCCGGTTACAATTACGGTGGTTAGCGTAATTAAGGCGCTTACCCTGTGTGTAGTTACCCACAAGCAGGAGAAATGATAATGGCAAAGTTTATAGAGGGAAGCCTTCAGGGCGAGGGCAGGAAAATCGGTATAGTGCTGGCCCGTTTTAATTCATTCATCGCCGAGCGCTTGCTGGATGGTGCCCTGGATACTTTGACTCGTTCCGGGGTCAGTGATAATGATATTGAAGTTGCCAGGGTTCCTGGTGCCTATGAAATTCCCCTGGTTGCCCTGAAAATGGCGAAATCAGGACGTTATGACGCGATAATTACCCTTGGCATAGTTATTCGCGGCGCTACTCCGCATTTTGATTTTGTCGCTAATGAGGCGGCAAAAGGCATTGCCCAGGCCAGTATGGACAGCGGCGTCCCGATTCTTTTTGGCGTTCTGACCACTGATACCATTGAACAGGGCATTGAACGGGCAGGTTCAAAGGCCGGCAACAAAGGGTCTGACTGCGCTGTTGCCGCTATTGAAATGATAAACCTGTTAGCTGAATTTTAATGGGCCTGCGGCGGACGGCAAGGGAACTGGCTCTCCAATGTCTGTACCAGATTGACCAGGGAGGCAGCAGTGACGCTGATATAAATTTACTGCGGCAGAATTTTGAGGTTAATAAAAAGGCTGCCGGTTTTGCCCAGGAGCTGGTCAGCGGGGTCAAAGATAATCTCGAAGAGATTAATTCTCTTATTGTAAAACACGCGGTTAACTGGCGGTTGGAAAGGATGCTGGTGGTTGACCGTAATATTCTGCGCCTTGCTGTCTATGAGCTGGCCTTTTGTCCGGATGTGCCGCCTTCAGTGGTTATAAACGAGGCTGTTGAAATTTCAAAACGATACAGTTCATCGGATTCAGCCTCTTTCATTAACGGAATTCTTGATTCAGTCAAGAAAAAAACAGTCCGAAATTCCAGCCTTAATGCCAAAAGTAAATAAACAGGAAAGACCTTCACTGGGCCAGGAAATGCTGGCCGTCATAATGGCTGTTGCCGCCTGTTTTCTCCTACTTAGTCTTTTGAGCTTTTCTCCTCCCCCGGATAGTCCTCTTGCTTCTTCTGGGGTAACCGCGAATAAATGCGGTATTGCCGGTCATTTTATTGCCCTGGTGTTAATGAGTTTCCTGGGCATAAGTTCTTTATGGATACCATTTTTATTTCTTTTTTTTGCATGGCAGGTTTTTTTTCTGCGGGTTGAGAACGAGAGACTTCCCTGGGTTGTCGGGGGCAGCACAGGAATTCTGCTGGCCAGTTCCACCCTTCTTGCTGCTTGCGGAATTGATATTTCCCTGTTCGGAACAGCTTATCCCCTTGGTGGTTATCTGGGGAATTTCTGCTTTGGTTTTACCTCCACCTGGTTTGGCAGGGCAGGGGCGGTTCTTTTTTTCCTGGCACTTTTCCTCTGTTCGTTGATGGCTGCATTGCGTTTTTCGCCATATTTCTGGGGTGGCAGGATGGCTGCCGGCTGTGGGAAATTTAATAAAAAAATAAAGAATAACAGGCGAAAAAAGAGTAAATCCTCCAGTTCCTCGGGAAAGAAGTCTGAAACAGTTGTTCCTGAGCCGCCCAGCGTTCATGAGCCGATAAAATTGCTTGCCGATGTTGAAGAAGATTTTCAACCGCTGCCGGTTTCAGGCGGTGCATATCAGCTTCCCCCGCTTTCACTGCTGAACAAATCCAGCAGTGAAGAATATTTGGTTGAAAAGGATTACTATCTGGAAATCAGCCGGAAGCTTGAAACAATTTTGGCGGATTTCGGCGTAAAAGGCAAGGTGTCCGGGATTTCACCAGGGCCGGTTATTACCACCTATGAGTTTGCCCCGGCACCGGGAGTAAAGATTAACAAGGTAGTGTCCTTAGCTGATGATCTGGCCCTTGGGTTAAAAAGTGAAAGTGTCAGGGTTGTTGGTTCAATTCCCGGCAAGGCCGCTCTAGGTATTGAAATCCCTAATCCCAGCCGTAAAATTGTTTTTCTGCGTGATATCCTGGCCAATGATAAATTTCAGCAGGCCAAATCACCGCTTACTCTGGGCCTGGGCATGGATGTGGTGGGTAATCCTGTGCTGGCTGATCTTACCCGGATGCCTCATCTGCTTATTGCCGGCGCGACCGGGGCCGGCAAAAGCGTGACAATTAATGTCATCATCAGCTCTATTCTTTTTAAGTCTACCCCTGACGAAGTTCGTTTACTGATGATTGATCCAAAACGGATTGAACTTTCAACCTATGATGAAATTCCACATCTTCTTCATCCGGTTGTTGTTGATCCGAAAATGGCCAGCCGGGCTCTGCACTGGGCCGTACATGAGATGGAGAGACGCTATGAGTTGATGGAAGCGGCCAAGGTCAAGAGTTTTAACACTTATAATGAAGTCAGCGAAGAAAAATTACCGCTGGTGGTTATTATAATTGATGAGTTGGCTGATTTAATGATGGTTTCCTCTAATGAGGTTGAGGGCTGTATTGCCAGGCTGGCCCAGATGGCCAGGGCTGCCGGTATGCATATGATTGTTGCTACCCAGCGGCCGTCAGTTGATGTCTTGACCGGCTTAATCAAGGCTAATTTCCCTACCCGGATGTCCTTTAAGGTTTCCTCCAAGATTGATTCGCGGACTATTCTTGATACCTCCGGGGCCGAGCATCTGCTTGGGGCTGGAGATATGCTGTTTATGCCGCCGGGGTCGTCTCGCCTGCAGCGTATCCACGGGGCTTACATCTCGGAAAAGGAATCGGAGCGGATTGTTGGTTTCCTTAAAGAGCAGGGGGCAGCCGAATATGATGAATCGGTTATCCAGATTGTTGAAGCCGCAGACGATGAGGGCGGGGCCGTAAATGAGAGTGACTATGATGAGAAATACGATGAGGCTGTGGCCCTGGTCTGTGAGTCCGGCCAGGCCTCAATTTCGTTTGTTCAGCGGCGCTTACGGGTCGGCTACAATCGGGCTGCCAGGATGATTGAAACCATGGAACGGGAAGGTATTGTCGGCCCGGCCGATGGCGCTAAACCCAGGGAGATCCTGGCCAGGAAATCCTATTAAAAGAACTGCTTTCCGGTAATTTCCTGTTTATACAAAAAAGCTCTCCCTGCCTTTGTTTTTGAAAAGCAAGGCAGGAAGAGCAAAAAATAATCACAGATTTTATCAGTTGCTTATTTACCTGTTGAAGACTCTCCTCCTGCTGTAAGGGCAGGGCTTCCAGCACTCCAGGTCCCTGAATTAACAACATATATGCCGGAACCATCATTACCGTAATGAATCCAGGTACCATCTTGCCTGATAACCGTAACTAAATCAGCATAATCTGCCGTTGAAGTGTATCCCATGGTTACACCAGTTCCCTGGCCCCAAATCTGTCCAACAGTGCCAAGCATGTCTCCCGTTTCACAACCCGTCTGGACACCAGAGGATGTACCGCTTTTCGGATTCACGCAAAATGAGGCGCCGTCACAATATCCATCATAAGTGATGTCAAAGCAAGGGGTGCTGCCGGCCTGGGCAAACGCATTTTGTCCAATCATCATCATAGCTGATAAGGCCAAACCACATAAGATTTTTTTACCATTTTTCATTAGAATATCTCCTTTCTTCATTGAATTAAATCAGTTAAGCTGACTACTGTCAGCACAATATGTGCTGTTTGTGCCAGTTATAAAAGTTTCGAAATAAAAGTTTCGAAATAAAAGTTTGATTATTTTACTTGCTCAACTCCAGTTATCACCTCCCTCTTTTAAGGATTAGTACCTTTATTACAGCCCTGATAAATGTTTCGGTTTTCAGGGCCTGTAATTTTTAACTTCAGCTTTCAAACTGTATATTTTGTGTAACTACTCATGGGTAAGCGCCTAATGATTGCAAATCTCAGTATTTGTAACTGTTTACAGGGTGCCGTAGATTTTCGTCATCAGACCGGTGCCGCGTATTAGTCATACGTAAACCGG
>JANTFJ010000039.1 GCA_024763495.1 Desulfobulbaceae bacterium
GCCGGCGGGTTAAAATTCTCGTCAGCAGGACAATGATTATTTATTTTTGCGGCAAGTTTATCCAAAAAAGTCATAAATCCTCCTCAGTGCTTGTTCCAGCGCTATCAATTATTGTCCCTGCAGAATAGTTACTATTACATATTTAATTAACCAGCCACTCCTCCCCTTTTTCAGACTTCTCCAGCAAGTCGGAAAATCCCTGCCATCCCTTCTTAAACAATGTATGCAGATACGGTTTTGAGGCGGCACGAAAATCCTCCGGAACCCGCTGCCCGCAAGCCAGATAGGAAACCGGCAGGCCGGAAACCGCTACCTGTTGACAAAGGGCAGCGTACGTTCTGGTTTCATCCACTTTGCTTATTATCAGGCCGGAGAGATCCATGGAGGAGTAAGTTTTTAGAATATTAGTCAAATCAGATTTTTTTGTAGTGGCGCTGACCACCAGGTAAGGCTTGATATTGCCATGGGGCTCAAACCAGGTTTGAAGTTCGTCTATATGCTCAAGATCGTACGGATTTTTACCGGCAGTATCAATAATAATCAAATCACTGCGCTGGTGACGGGCCACGGCCTGGACTAAATCTTTTTTCCGGAGAACGATTTCACAGGGTAGTCTCATAATCCGGGCATAGGTACGAAGTTGATCTGTCGCTCCTATCCGGTAGCAATCCATGGAAAGCAATACAACACGTTGGTTCATCCGCAGCGAAAACCAGGCGGCAAGCTTGGCAGCTGAAGTCGTTTTGCCAACCCCGGTCGGGCCTACCAGGGCAATAACCTGGGGCTTGTCAGAGTCAGCCTTGGCCAGAGGGTTAATCCTGATCTGTTCAATCACACTATCCCGCCATTTAGCCACTTCAGCCGGGCTGGGTTTTATCCGGCTTTGTCCTGACTCATTTTTACCTGACCCGTTATTATCATGGCGCAGCCGGGAAAATCTCTTTTTCAGATCGTGGGCCTCAAGACGAATTTCCGGAGTATCGGCCATTCCTGGGCCAACCGACTGCTTCTTTCGAGCCCGGACAGCATCATAGCTGTAATTTTTCCTTTCTTTTACCGGTTCCCGGCGCTCAGGAAGATCGGAAACGGTATCCATGTCGTAATCCATGGCCGCTATCACCTCAACCCTTGCTCGAACCGTACCAGCTTCAAGATTTCTGGTAGCCAGAATGACCGCGTCTTCGCCAAGTTCCTTTTTTACCAGGGCAAACGCTGTTTTATTATCTATTGATTCAAATCGTTTAATTTTCATAAATTTTTAACTTAAACATTGGTGCTATGTAATGCGGAAATATGCGGTGACCTGTAAGCAGTTACACATTTTCTTCTCCCTGCCGAGGATTAAGCTCAACAGTTCCCAGGGATTCAATCTTGGCCTGGGGAGTAATTTCATTATGGGAGATAACCATGGCCTGGGGAATAAAACGAGCAATCAACTGATGCAGGTAGCGCCTGATAACCGGTGAGCAGATCAGGACAGGCTGATACCCCTCCTCACTTACCCGGTTAACCTGTCCCTCAACAGCCTGAATAATAGACTGCCCCAGATTAGGATCCATAGCCATAAAAGAGCCCTGATCCGTCTTTTGGATTGATTCCCGGATTATATCCTCAATCTGGGCAGCCAGGGTGAGAACTGAAATTTTTCCATCTTCATCGCTGAAAGAACTGATAATTGATCGAGCCAGGCGCTGGCGGACATACTCTGTCAAAATTTCCGGATCTTTACTCATGGGGGCATAATCAGCCAAAGTTTCACAAATAGTTAAAATATCACGGATGGAAACCCGTTCGTTAAGTAAATTTTGCAAGACTTTCTGTACCGCGCCCAGGGAAAGCAGATTCGGCACCAGCTCTTCCACCACCTTGGGATGTGTTTTGGCCAGGTTATCCAATAACTGCTGAGTATCCTGCCTCCCCAGCAACTCATCAGCATGACTGCGCAAAACTTCAGTAAGATGAGTGGCCACCACAGTGGAGGAATCAACCACTGTGTAACCGGCCAGCTGAGCCTCATCTTTTTTATCTTCGGCAATCCACAGGGCCGGCAACTTAAATGCCGGTTCTACTGTGGGAATACCCTCAATCTTTCTTTTAGCCACCCCGGAGTCCATGGCCAGCATATAGCCGGTCATCAATTCACCCCTGGTGATATCAACTCCTTTTAACAGCAGGACATATTCATCAGGTTTAAGCTGGAGATTATCCCGGACATGAAGGGGCGGAATAATAAGGCCGATTTCCGTAGCAAACTGGCGGCGGATTCCCCGAATCCGTTCCAGCAGATCGCCATCCTGACTCTCATCCACCAGGGGGATCAAGCCGTAACCTACTTCAAGTTCAAGAATATCAAGGGTAAGAAGCGCCTCAACTGTTTCCGGGGAACCAGGCAGGGGGCCCGCTGTTTTTTCTTCTTCCTCTTTCGCCTCAACCTCCTCGACTTCAGCCTGATGCTGAAAGGCAAACCAGGCCAGACCGCCCATGATTATCCCCAGGGACAGAAAGGGCAGGTGAGGCAGGCCGGGAATCAGGCCGAACAGCATGATAATGCCGGAGGAAACAGCCAGGGCCTGGGGCTGTTTGCCAAACTGGCTGGTAAGTTCCTTGCCCATGCTGACATTTGCCGCTGCCCGGCTGACAATAATACCGGCAGCCGTTGAGATAATCAGCGAAGGGATCTGGGAAACAAGACCATCACCAATAGTCAGCAGAGAAAAGGTTTCAGCTGCCTGGAGCAGATTCATATTCTGGAGAAAAAAACCAATACAGAGGCCGCCGATAATGTTGATCACCATGATCACAATACTGGCAATAGCCTCGCCCCGGACAAATTTACTGGCACCATCCATGGAACCATAGAATTCCGACTGCTGGCTTATCTCCATCCGTCTATTTTTTGCGGTTTGTTCATCTATCAGCCCAGCGTTAAGATCAGCATCAATGGCCATCTGTTTGCCGGGCATGGCATCCAGGGTAAAACGGGCGGCAACTTCAGCAATTCGCCCTGAGCCCTTGGTAATTACGATAAAATTAATCAACACCATAATCAAAAATATTATAATTCCCACCGCGAAACTACCGCCCACGACAAAATCGCCAAATGATTGAATAACCCGGCCCACCGCTCCCTGGCCTTCATGACCGTGGAGCAGAATCAGCCGGGTGGAGGCGATATTAAGGGAAAGCCTGTAAAGGGTAGTCAACAACAGCAGCGAAGGAAAAGATGAAAAATCCAGAGGATTAGTATTGTACATGGACATCAGGAGAATCACCAGGCTCATGGTAATGCCCATGGTAAAAAGCAGATCAAGCAGAATAGTGGGCAGCGGCAGGATCATAATCATCAGGATTCCCACTACACCAACAGCCACCAACAGACTGGATGAGTCCAGATGAACTGCTTTTAAACCTAATTTTTCCGCGTTTTCGGCCATTTATCTAAAATCCATGTAAAATGGTGACTATTCAGCAAAGAGCAAAAAGCTACCCAGACCACTGTCCTGTGCCTGCGCAGCATACTGGTGCTATTCAAGCAGGCTCAAATGGGCAAAGAGGTAAGCGTAGACTCCGTGAGGTGCTGGTGAACGCTTACACTTCGCTAACCCCCGTAATTGTAACTGTTTACAGGGTGCCGGAGATTTTTGTCATCAGTTCGGTGCCCTGTGAGCAGTTACACCAATACCTAAGGGCTCACTCAAAAATAAATTAGTAGAGATAAGGTGTAATGTGGACATTTAGAGAAGTGATCTAATTGCATGCAACCGCAGGCGTAGCAGGGCTTCGTTGAGGATTGCATAATTGCAGATCGCTTTTCTAAATGTTCAGATTGCGCCTTAGAATGCGAAGTTATTTTTGAGTGAACCCTAAGCGGCTTTTTTCAACTTATAAACATAAGCCAGGACTTCAGCCACGGCCTGGAAGAGATTCTCCGGAACATTTTCATCAATTTCAACACTCTTGAACAGGGCCTGGGCCAAAGGTTTGTCTTCAACCAGGGGCACATTGTTTTCCCTGGCAATATCTTTTATTCTCTGGGCTACGACTCCGGCACCTTTAGCCACAACTTTAGGGGCGGCCATGGTTACGCTGTCATAGCGCAGGGCAACAGCCAGCCTGGTAGGGTTAGTGATAACTACGTCAGCTTCCGGAACCTCAGCCATCATTCTTTTACGAGCCATTTCCATCTGAATTGAACGAATACGCCCCTTGACCTGGGGGTCACCTTCAGTCATTTTAGCTTCTTCCTTAAGTTCCTGCTTGGTCATTTTCATCTTTTTCATGAACTGCCAGCGTTGAAAAGCATAATCAAGAGCGGCCAGCAGGGCTATAATCAGGGCTGATTTTAAAAAAATCCAGAAAGAAACCTTTGCATAAAATACCATTATTTCATATGGTTCCTGATCCATCAAGGGAATCAGCCCATCCATATTTTTCATTACTTCCCGGTAAGCCACATAGCTGACAATTACCAGTTTGGCAATTGACTTCACCGTGTTGGCCAGGGTCTGCATGGAAAATATTTTAGCTGTTCCTTTTATCGGGTCAATTTTTTCAAATGAAGGGGTAATTTTTTCCGTGGTAAAAATAACCCCGATCTGAGCATAGTTGGCCGCCAGGGCCGTAACCAGAACAACTGCCATCAGCGGCCCTACCATTAAACCAAACTGGAGCATGGAATTCCGGGTAATCATCATCATATTTCCCGGCGTTATATTTATCGTGTGCAAGTGTCCCAGATAATGCCGAAGTACAGCCAGAAGTTGCTCAAGCATATAGCCGCCGGTCGCATAGAGGGTAAAAAGCCCCAGGAGGAGAACAGCCGCCGACGGCACCTCCATGCTCTTGGTTACATCCCCTTTTTTTCGAGCCTCAGACAACCTCCTGCCGGTCGGCTCCTCGGTTTTTTCCTGTCCACTTGATTCGTCAGCCATGCGTAACGGTTACCTCACCCCATGCCAACGGCCAGCCGGGGCAGATTACGTCCCAGTTCGCCAAAATAATTTATCATCAAAGGCAGAAAATAACCCAGGGACAAACCGACAAAAATAAACCCGACTCCGATATTAAGCGGCATGCCGACAATTAAAATCGGAATCTGGGGCACGGTTTTGGCAATAATGCCCATGGCCACATGGGTAAAGAAAACAGCGGCCGAGGCTGGAGCCATAATTTTTATCGACATGACAAACATCTGGGCAGCCCCCTGCATCATGCCGCTATAAGTAGCCTGGGTAATATGCAGAGTTCCGGGCCTGACCCAGACAAAACTTTCAATCAGGGTTCTGAAAAAAATATGATGACCGTCAATGGCCAGAAAAATCAAGATGGCGATAACATTCCATAATTGGCCAATAAGTGAAACCTGCACCCCGAACTGCGGATCCATTACCCCTGCCATTCCCATTCCCATCTGGATACCGACCATCTGTCCGGCAACCTGGACAGCGGCAAAAACCAGGCGGGCAAAAACCGCCAGAAAAGCGCCAAAACAGATCTCGGTCAAAACAAAAATTAATATTCCCAATCCTGTGGTTGGCAGATCAGCCGCACTGACCGGAACAGCCGGCACCAGCACCAGGGCGGTCATCAGGCTGAAAAGAATTTTCAACTGAGCAGGTACCGCCGGGGTGCCGATAATCGGCATGAAAAAAAGAAGCGGAGCCACCCTGATCAGAATTATGACCAGGCAGAGAAATTGATTTATTGTCCAATTAAGCAGATCAGGGTCAGCCATAATTTGTCAGCGCACAATGTTGGGCAGGTTAATAATAAGATTTTCAGTATAATCCGTGAGCTTGATCAACATCCAGGATGAAAAGAAAAGCAAGGCCAGCATGACCGCGAAAATTTTCGGGACAAAAGTCAGGGTCATTTCCTGAATCTGGGTTGTGGCCTGAAAAATAGCAATAAGCAACCCCACTACCATACCGATGACCAGCAGCGGAGTGGAGAGCAGCAAGGTAATTGTAATGGCATTCTGGCCCAGGGTAACAGCTTCAACCGGTGTCATTTGATCAACCTCCGAAACTCTGAACCAGTGAACCGACAATGAGATGCCAGCCGTCAACCAGAACAAAAAGCAGCAATTTAAAGGGCAGCGACACCATAACCGGCGGCAGCATCATCATACCCATCGACAGCAAAACACTGGCCACCACCATGTCGATCACCAGGAAAGGCAGAAAAAGGACAAAACCTATTTGAAAAGCCGTTTTAAGCTCACTGATCATAAAGGCCGGGATAAGAACCGAGGTGGGGACATCGTCCTTATTCGCCGGTTTTTCCAGCTTGGCCATGGAAATAAACAGGGCCAGATCTTTTTCCCTGGTCTGTTTGAACATGAAACCGCGGACAGGCTTAATGCCGGTTTCAAACGCCTGCTGAAGACTTATTTCTTCGGCCATGTATGGTTTTACCGCCTGATCGTTTATCTGGCGCAGAACCGGAGACATGATAAACAGTGTTAAAAATATAGACAGGCTGATCAACACCTGGGCCGGCGGCATCTGCTGGGTACCCATGGCACTGCGCAAAAAGGAAAAAGCTACTACCAACCGGGTAAAACAGGTAGTCATCAGCAGAATAGCCGGGGCCACGGAGAGAATCGTAAAGACCAGAAGTATTTCAATCAATACTGCCATATCCTTGGGGTTATCCGTCTCTTCCAGGGCCACCTGCACTGAAGGCAGGGTAACTGCCTGGGCAGCCTGGGCAAAGAGGAAAACAAACCCCATGAGCAGGAAAAGCGATAAAAATATTTTTGGTAAATTGCGGCAAAGCATCATTTTTTATTCCATCCGGCGGCCTTGGCCAGGGTAGCGGCAAAGCCGGGTGAAGACGGTTCGGCACCAGCGGCCTGCTGGTCAAGTGCCGCTATCTGCCGGCTGTCCAGTTTAGCCAGCAGGCTGATCTGTTGCTCGGTTACTCCCACGGCAATACATTCATCGGCAACTTTTAACACAGAGACATATTTCTTTGGCCCGATTAACCTGGTATCAAGCACCTGTATCAGGCTGCCCTGATGCAGGGTTTTCTGGCTGAAGCCCAATTTCTTCAGCCAGACAAAAAAAAGCAGCATTAAGCCAACTACCAGGATCAGGCCGCCGACAACCTTTAACGTCAAGATAAGCAGGGAACCGGTTTCGGCCAGACCAGTCATGGGTGCGAGCGGGTCAGCCGGGGCCGTACTGTTATCAGCTGTCCCGGCAGCCCAGCATCGCTTAATCGCAAGCTGGCTTGATATGAAAAAGGCAAATAATTTCATTATTACAAAGGATTGAAGCGTGCGCGGGGTGGTGTTCATGGAGCCCTTAACTCATATTTTTAATTCTGTCGGCTTGACTGATAATCTCTGTAATCCTGACCCCGAAACGCTCATTAATTACAATTACCTCACCCTTACCCAGCAGCTTATTATTTACAAAAATTTCCACCGGCTCACCGGCGGCTTTTTCCAGTTCAATAACCGATCCCTGGGTAAGCTGGAGCATTTTATCAATAATCATGCTGTTTCGTCCCAATTCAACGGTAACCTGGAGAGGAATGTCCAGCAGGAAATCAAGGTTTTTATTGCCGGAGGGAATTGTTTCCCCTTCATCCAGTTCATCAAAATCAGCCACATCAGTTTTTTCTTTTTTTGCTGTCTTGGTATCATCACTTGATTCTTCCAGGGCATCTGCCCAGGCATCATCCATGGATTCGTCAGCCATTTTTTTCTCCTGACGGGTAAAGATTAAAACATTAAAAACCCCGAGAACAGTTCAGGGTTAATGGTAAATTACTGCCCGCACTGAATAGTTGACAGCGCTCAATAAAGTACACCCGGACAGCGACACCGCCATGTTCGTGCTGCACGCCCCGCGATAATACATCGGTATATCGCAGGGTTGAAGCGTGCGCGGGGTGGTGTTCATGGAACGTTTACGAATAGTTTCAACTCCAATTCAGTGGGTTAGCAAAGCAGGTATATCTTGCCGGGCCAGCAGTTATTCAATCTCCGTTTTCAAGACTTTTCGTTTTATCAATAACGCCTTGTTGCCCCGATGAATACCGGGAGAGCCCATAAATTTTCTCACTCCGGCAATATAAACCGGTAACAGGTCATCTGAACGTTTGTTAAGTTGAATAATATCGCCTTGTTCCAAAGCAATAATGTCACCTGCTGAAATCGGGACTGTTCCCAGATCCACCTTGATATCCGCTTCAACATTTTTAATATTGTCCATCAGTACCCGTTTCAAACTAATATCCTCCTCGCTCTGTTCCCTGATAAAGGTAGTCAAAAGTTTAGCCTTGACTGATTCCAGGTTGGTCAGAGGAATGCAGCAGGTGATACTGCCCACGGAACGATCCATGTCAACCTCATAGCGGTTAATAATTACCACATTTTCAGGTTCACAAATTTTTGCAAACTGGGGATTAATCTCGCTGCGTAGATATTGTACCTTAACGGGGTGCAGGGAGTGCCAGGCCTTTTCCAGGTCATTTAAAAGCAAATTTACTATCCGGTGAATCAAACGCTGCTCTATGGCGGTAAAATCCCGACCCTCTATCCTGACATTCCTTGCTCCGCTGCCGCCCAGGAAATTTTCCACCAGGGCAAAAACAAGTTTAGGTTCAATGACAAACAGAGCATGGCCCCGGAAGGGATCCATCTTAAAAATCTGCAGACTGCTCGGAACCGGTAGCGTCCTGACAAAAGCGCCAAAACGGTCAAGCTCCAGAGGTACGGCGGTTATATCAAGAATGCGGCGCAGGGCATTGGAAATGGAAGTTCGAATAGAGCGCAGGAAGACATCATTAATGACATCCAGGGCCGGCATTTTAATCTGAACAATCCGTTCCTGCTGCGAGAAATCATAGGTTTGATATTCAAGCGAATCCTCCTCAACAAGTTCTTCAGGCTCCTCAATATCACCGCCTGATATCCCTTTTAACAGGGCATCAACCTCGTCCTGACTTAAAATCTGTTCCATATCTTATTGTACGACAAATTCAGTAAAATAAATGTGCAGAACCTTATTCGGCCTGGTCACCTGGTTAAATCTCTCCTGGAGTTCATCCCTTATCCGTAATTTACCTTCCGGGGTCATGACTTCCTCAAAAGAGAGACTGGTCAGCATCATGATGACAATATCCTGGAGCTTAGGCTCCAGTCTAGTTATTTTTTCCAGCGCTTCCGGCGTTTCGACTTCCAGGCTCATCTTGATTTTGAGATAGCGTTTACCCTTGGGGTCGGCAAGGTTAACGACAAACGGTTTCATGGGGAACATTTCTCCAACCGCTTCCGGAACTTCTTCCGGGATAACTTTCTCTTCCTCTACCTGCGGGGTCATAAATTTCGTGTAGGCAAAAAAACCGCCGCCGGCCACTACCATCAAGACAACTACGCCAATTATTATAAAGAGCATTTTTTTGGATTTTTTCGGCTCTTCGTTTTCCTCGGCCTGTTTTTCTTCATCAGCCATGGATTTCTCCTGTTACCATATTTTATAATTCTATGTTAAAACGAATTTTTTAAACACTCATCTTGATCGCCACATTATGACAAAACTTTTGTTAGACTTTCATGGCAACTATTATGCCATAGTAAAATTAAATAGTAAAACGTAACTGCTCACAGGGCACCGAATCTTCCCGCGATCAGCCTGTCTTACATAGCACCAGTATGCTGCATCAGTCTGATCGCGGAAATCTCCGTCACCCTCTAACCAGTTACAAATACTGAGGTTTGCACTCATTAGGCGCTCACCCCGAGAGTAAGGCGCTCACCCCATGAGTAGTTACAGTAAAACAATAGATAATATATTTGTATTGTTGATTTTTTTAATCATTTTTATTTTACCGCCAGGCTAAAGAAATCAAGATAAAAGTCATTTATTTGACTCAGGAAGCCGGCAAGGTCAAAAAACAGGCGATACCCGGATCGACAGCCCCATAACTGCAGGCTACGGGCAATAAGGCACCGACAAACGCTTACAGGCTTGATTTTTGCGAAGATTTGCCCTCTTCCGGTGAATTTGTTACTCTGTAAGGGGTTCAGGGACACCGCCATCTGCGTGCTTCACGTCCTGCGATAATATATCGGCATATCGCAGGATTGAAGCGCGTGCAGGGTGATGATCATGGAGCGCTTACCCTGTGAGTAGTTACTCCTATACAATAATGACCGATTATGGTAATAAAATGCAAAATTGTTAACTTCTGTCGAAAACAAAAAAATTAAGACATTATCCACATTATATTTTTAAAGGAGCATAAATTATGGGAATGACAATCGCGGAAAAAATTATAGCCGCCCATCTTGTCGAAGGCGAAATGATAAAGGGCAGGGAGATCGGTATTCGCATTGACCGTACTTTGACCCAGGATGCCACCGGAACCATGGCTTATCTAGAATTTGAAGCTATCGGCATTCCCAGGGTCAAAACAGAATCATCGGTCTGTTATGTGGATCACAACCTTGTTCAGTCTGACTTTAAAAATGCTGATGATCACCGTTTCCTGCAATCTATTGCCCGGCGCTACGGCCTGTTTTTTTCACCTCCCGGCAATGGTATTTCTCACCAGCTTAACCTGGAACGTTTCGGCCTGCCCGGCAAAACTCTGCTGGGCTCTGACAGCCATACCCCAACCGGCGGAGGACTGGGCATGCTGGCCATTGGTGCCGGGGGACTGGACGTGGCCATGGCCATGGCCGGTAAACCATTTTACCTGATCATGCCGCAAATTTATGGAATCAAGCTGACCGGCAAACTGCAACCATGGGTTTCAGCCCGTGATGTACTCCTCGAACTGCTGCGTCAGTTGACGGTAAAAGGTGGAGTTGGTTATATAATGGAATATTTCGGTTCCGGAGTAAAAGAGCTGTCAGTAACTGACCGGGCCGCTATTACTAATTTCGGGGCAGAACTGGGGGCAACCACTTCGATCTTCCCATCAGATGAAAATACCCGAAAATTTCTCGAAAGCCAGGGCCGGGCAGAAGGATGGATTGAGCTTTCTGCTGATGATGACGCAAAATATGATAAAATAATTGAAATAGACATGTCTGCCCTGGAGCCCCTGATCGCCTGTCCGTCATCCCCTGACAATGTAGCCAGGGTCAGTGAAGTGGCCGGCAGAAAAGTAAGCCAGGTGCTGATTGGTTCCTGCTCCAATTCTTCACTGCGGGATTTACTGGTGGTGGCGAAAACCCTGGAGAACAGAGAGGTCAACCTTGATGTCAGTTTTGAAATAAATCCCGGCAGCCGCCAGGTTCTGGAAAATATGGCGGCAATGGGCGATATCCAGACCCTGATTCACGCCGGGGCCAGAATACACCAGGCCGGCTGCCTGGGTTGTATCGGTATGGGGCAGGCTCCAGCCACCAATACCATTTCCCTGCGCACATTCCCCCGTAATTTTCCAGGCCGCAGTGGAACCAAAAATGATCAGGTTTATTTATGCAGTCCGGAGGTGGCTGTGGCGGCGGCCATTACCGGCAAAATTACCGACCCCCGCGAACTGGGGGAATATCCATCCCTGACTCTGCCGAAAAAATATCTGCCGGGTGATGCCCGGATTGAGCCGCCCCTGGCTGATGGTTCTCATGTTGAGGTAATTCGCGGCCCCAATATCGCTCCATTTCCTGAATTCTCTCCCCCGCCGGAAAGCTGGCAGGGAAAGGTACTGCTTAAAACCGGAAATAATATTACCACGGATCATATAATGCCTGCCGGGGCCCAGATCTTACCACTGCGCAGTAATATCCCGGCAATCAGTAAATTTGTCTTCAATCAGCTTGATCAGAATTTTGCCAAACGGGCCGGAAACGGCGGGCCGGGAATGGTAGTCGGCGGTGAAAACTATGGCCAGGGATCTTCCAGGGAACACGCAGCCCTGGCTCCTCGCTACCTTGGGGTTGAGGTAAAGCTGGTCAAGAGTTTTGCCCGGATTCATAAGGCCAACCTGATAAATTTCGGTATCCTGCCTCTGACCTTTGCTGACCCGGCTGACTATGACCTGCTAGAAGAAGGTGCTGAAATAGAAATCCCCAATTTACGCCAGACCCTGGCAGGAGAAAACACCCAGCTTGAAATAAAAGTCAACGGGAAATCCGTTATGACTGATCTTGATGTCTCATCCCGTCATCGCCGGATACTCCTGGCCGGTGGTCTGTTGAACTGGGCCAGAGCTAAGTAATCAAAAAGGGTAACTGCTCACAGGGCACCGCATATTTCCGCGATCAGCCTGTCTTACATAGCACCAGTATGCTGCGTCAGTCTGATCACGAAAATCTCCGGCAC
>JANTFJ010000040.1 GCA_024763495.1 Desulfobulbaceae bacterium
ATGCCGCCATGTGCCCGTTTCAACGCTCGCGATAATACATCAGGTATATCGCGGCGTTTAAACGGGTGCAGGGTGGTGTTCATGGAGCGCTTACGAGCCAGCGGTTGATAAAATTCCGGATTGCATCTTCATCCTCAGGCCCGAACCAGGTGATATCCTGATCCCGCCGGAACCAGGTATATTGCCGCTTGGCATAACGCCTGGTATCGCGGGCCAGCAGTTCCACCGCCTTTTCCCAGCTCCATTCTCCCTGAATGTATTTGACCATATGTCTGTAGCCAATAGCCCGCATGGCATTAAGTTCAGGAGAATAGCCCATTGTCAGCAGTTTTTTCACCTCTTCCAGCAGTCCCTCGGCGAGCATTAATCCGGTACGTTCATTGATCCGCTGATAAAGAATTTCCCGCTCCCTGTTTAAACCTATTTTCAAGGCTGTAAAATTAGAGTTTTTTTGCTTTAATTCCTCCTGCTGACAGTGGAGATGCGTTGACCAGGGAATAGCGGTTGCCTGGTAGATTTCCAGGGCCCGGCAGATCCGCTGACTGTCATTGGGATGAATCCGCCCGGCACTCAGCGGATCGACCAGTTCCAGTTCAGCATGGAGCTTACGACACCCTTTTTTCTTCAAATCATTTTTTACCTGTTGTTTTATATCCCCGGCAACCGGCGGCATGGGGAAAATACCTTCCAGCAGTCCTTGAAGATAGAGGCCGGTGCCGCCGATCAACAGAGGAATTTTGTTGCGGGATTTAATATCCGCTATCGCCCTGCCGGCGTCCCTGACAAAACGGGACACATTATAGCTTTCATCCGGTTCAACATAATCCAGGAGATGATGGGAAATTTTTTTTCTTTCGTCCAGGGTAGGTTTGGCTGTGCCGATATCCATGTAACGATAAATCTGCATGGAATCCATGTTAATGATTTCCCCGGAAAAATGTTCGGCCAGGGCAAGAGAAAGCGCGGTCTTGCCGACTGCGGTCGGGCCGATGATGATAATTAATTTAATTGGCTGCACGAATTTTACCGGTTGGGTTTAATCAGTATTACTGCTGGCGTAATTTTATCACATAACCGTTAAATCGAAAAATCTATCTTCTGATTTCTGCCCTCGACAGATAAAGATATTTGCACTATATAGATAATTCATTAAATAGAAAATAAATTATCGGTCATTGCATGCGACTACTCACGGGGTAAGCATCCTAAATTCGCTAACCACCGTAATTGTAACTGCTTATACTTTTTAGTAACTACTCATGGGGTAAGCGCCTAATGAGTGCAAACCTCTGTATTTGTAACTGGTTGCAGGGTGCCGGAGATTTTCGTGATCAGACTGGCGCAGCATACTGGTGCTATGTAAGACAGGCTGATCGCGGAAATATGCGGTGCCCTGTGAGCAGTTACACTTTTTATTTAATTCAGGAGGAGAACCAATGTCTCAGAAAATTCTTGTTATAGGTGGCGTAGCTTTAGGGCCCAAAGCGGCCTGTCGGGCTAAAAGACTTGATCCTGACGCGGATGTAATCCTGGTTGACCAGGACTCTATTATTTCATATGGCGGCTGCGGCATTCCTTATTATGTCTGCGGCGATGTAGCTGAACCGGAAGGACTGCGCCAAACCGCTTTTCATCGAGTGCGGGACGCCTCGTTTTTTGCCGAAGAAAAATGCATCAAGGTTAAAACATCCACCAGGGCTTTAAAAATTGATCGTCAGCAGCAGCAGGTTCTGGTGAAAAATCTTGAGACTGATCAGGAGGAAAGCCTGAGCTATGACAAGCTGGTACTCGCCACCGGCAGTACTCCTTTTGTTCCGCCTATTCCAGGGGCTGAAAGCGATGGTGTTTTCGTAGTCAGCAACATGCATCAGGCTATGGCAATTAAAGGACGACTGGCCAAGGGTGAAATAGGTAAAGCGGTAATCCTCGGCGCCGGGGCTATCGGCCTGGAAATGGCCGAGGCCATGGCTGATCTCTGGGGGGCGGAAACCACTATTGTTGAAATGATGGATCAAATCCTTCCCAGGGTAGTTGACCCCAATATTGCTACCATGGCCAGGCATCACCTTGAGCAGAACAATATTACTGTTTACACCTCGGAAAGAGCTGAAGAAGTGCTGGTTGGTGATAACGGCAGGGTAAGCGGAGTTAAAACCAATAAACGCTCCATTGCAGCTGATATCGTCATTATGGCGGTCGGCGTCCGTCCTAACAGCAAACTTGCCAACGAGGCAGGCCTGGCAATCGGGCCTTTTGGCGGTATCGTCGTTAACCAGCGGATGCAGACCTCTGATCGCAATATTTACGCGGGAGGTGATTGCGTTGAGCAGTTATGTCTGGTCAGCGGCATGAGTACCTATGCCCCGCTTGGATCAGTTGCCAACCGTCAGGGCCGGGTAATCGGCAGTAACCTGGTTGGCAAACCTGAAACTTTTGAGGGCGTAGTAGGCAGTTTTATTATTAAGTTGTTTGATAACTGTGTCGCCAAAACCGGCCTCAGTCTCGAATTGGCCACGTTCATGGGTTATGATGCCGCAGTTGCTTTTATTGCCCAGGCAGACAAGGCCCATTTTTATCCGGACAATGAGATGATATACATGCAGATGGTGGTGGAAAAGAAAACAAAACGGGTTCTTGGCGTACAGGGAATAAGTTCCCATACCCGCAGTCTTCTGGCCAGGATCAGTGCTGTTGCCGCCATTCTTAAATACAAACCCACAGTAGAAGATATTTCCAACCTGGAAATTCCTTACTCGCCGCCCTATGCCTCGGCAATGGATGTAATCAACACCCTGGGCAATGCCGCCCAGAACCTTCTCGAAGGCCGCAATAAACCGGTTTATATGGAAGAATTCATGGAATTATTTGCCAACCGGGAAACCGGAAAGGTCATGTTTCTTGACGTGCGGGGTGAACTGCAGGCCGAACCACTGGTAGAAAAATATGGGCCTCACTGGGTTAATATCCCCAACAATGAGCTCGGACGGCGGATATCTGAACTGCCGGATGACAAGGAAATTATTTTGATCTGTAATGCGGGCAGCCGTTCATACGATGCCTTAAATATTTTGCAGAAAAGCGGTAAAAATATACGCAATCTGCTGGGCGGGATGAATGGTCTATTGCGGGCCGGGTATGAATTTTAATTGTAACTGTTTACCGGGTGCCGGAGATTTTTGCAAGCAGGCTGGCGCAGCGTATTAGTCATACGTAAGTCAGCCTGCCTGCCAGCGGAAAAAGGTAAGGGCTCACTCAAAAATAACTTCGCATACTAATGCCATGTAAGACAGACTTATCGCGTGCAGATGAAGTGCAGCTGAATAGTTACCTTTACTTTTGAATCAACTCAAAAGGAGTGTAAATACCTACCCGGTTACCACCTTCATCTTTAGCTTCATGCATGGCCATCTGGGCATAGGTCAACATGTCTTCTGTGCTGTCGGGCGTATGGGCATTAATTGCCGCCAGGCCGATAGTTACCGTTATCTGACGACAATTATCCTGATCTTCATAGACATTTTGTTCAGCAATAGCATGAATATTTCTGGCGATCATTGTCCCCTCATCAAGGTCGGCATCAGGCAGCAGAATAGCAAATTGATCTCCCCGCAGACGGGCGCAGATATCGGTTTTCCTTATTCTGCCCTGGAGAAGATCGGCAAATTCCTTAAGAACCAGATCACCATATGAATGGCCGCATATTTTTACCAGGGGCTTAAAAAAGTCCAGATCAAGGACAAGAATAGACAGATCAGATAACCGGCGGAAGGCAAGCTCAAATTCACGCTTGAAAATTTCATTGAAATGTCGGCGGTTGTAAACACCGGTCAGCGGATCTTTTATCTCAAGCTCTTCAAGCTTGAGCGACATTTCCTTTCTATCAGTAATATCACGATAAATATGCAGACACTGCCAGACAAAACCATGATCGTCTTTAATCGGATGAGCAGAAACGTCAAACCAGCGATTTTCTAATTGAAAAATTTTTTGTTCATTATTTACAGGATTATTCGTTTGAAAAACCCGGCAGGCAGGACAGTGGGAAAAAGGGTCATCCAGGCCATACATGGTCTTGAAACACTTATGGCCGATAATGTCATCACCCAAATCTTTTTTAGCGGCATGGTTTGCCCGGATGATGTTAAATTCCCGGTCAACAATAAACATAATGTCCGCCGAGGCATCAAAAGTCTGCTGCCAGAGCCTGGCATCATCAATGAACCGGGCTATCCCTTTTTTTTGTTCGCCGGCTTTGTCGTTATTTATCTGCCTGATGAGAGGATTTATATTTTGTTTTTCCGACGTAATTTCTTCGGCAATATTACAGGCACAGTTCATAACAGATCCCCCTTGGCGAAAAATATTATTTCTCCAAATTTACAAGTGATTTATCTATTATATGTACTTTTAATATTAAAAACTTATTATGTCACTAATTTTTTGAACAATTTATGCTTTTTACTCAAAAATCCGTCATTTTTCCCATAATTCTGATTATAGATATAAGCAAATAAATAAATTTACGGCATATCAGTAAGTTAAATAAATTTACAACATATAGGTAATTGTCAGGTAGAGCTTTGCGCAACCCGGCCTGCCCTCTAACCTCCCCTTCCCCCTTGAGCGATCAGCTACAAATTCACCATAAGCGCTCGATGAACATCGCCCTGAATCCCTTACAGATAAGGGGTTGTCGCCGTCCGGGTGTAGTTTATTGAGCGCTGTCAATTTTGTGATTAAAGTAAAAAACGATGCCCCCTTTTTTCACGTTAACAAGACTGGGAGATTCAACCAGACTCCGGTGAAGACAATTCTTCTTCGTGATATTCATCATCAGCATTAACATCCCACACATTATGGCCGGCACCAAGTATATTTTCCACAGCATACAATGCCGTCAATATTGAGTGATCCATGTTGTTATATTTGAAGAGACCGTAACGCCCACAAAGCTGCAAATTTTCAAATTGCTGTAAATAACTTTTTATTGTCATAATATGATTTGCATAATACTCATCATAGACCGGGTAACACTTTGGCATCCGGATCACAAATCCGTCAAAAATCTTATCTGTATCAATCAGTCCAAGACTGGAAATTTCTTTTTTGCCGAGTTGGAGAAGCTGACGATCAGACATTGACCACAGGCCATCATTTTCCCAGCAGAAATACTCCAGGCCAAGGGAAGATTTTTTATCAGGAACCATATGAGGGCTCCAGTTGGCAAAACACTGAATTCGTCCCATTTTGACGCCAGGGTCATGGACATAAATCCAGGTGTCGGGAAGTTGTTGTGGTGCATCGATAAGCAAATTGATGGTAAGCAGGGCTCTATAGCGCAAGGATCGGGCAGCTTCAAGCACCTTTTGGGGTGGACATGGACAAAGACTTGTAATTAAAGAACTAATTGGCATGGTTGATATAAAATCTGTCCCCTCTTGACAAATATCGTCTTCCTGGGTGCTGACAAGAGCGAATTTAATACGTCCATCTTTATGATGTAGCTCTTTCACACAGTGATTGAGGCGAACCTCACCACCCATCTCCTTTGCTTTGGCAGCCATAGTTTCATACATCTGGCCAGGGCCAAGGCGAGGATAATGAAACTCGTCAATCAGGGTTTTGATTGTTGTGTTTTTCTTAAACAAGGCATTTACGACCGCGCTCCAAAGCGATAACCCCCTTATACGCTGGGCTGCCCATTCCGCCCTTATCTCACGACAATCAATGCCCCAGACCTTCTCAGTGTATGTTTTGAAAAAAGTCTGATAAAGCCTGGAGCCGAAACGATTAGTAACCCACTGTTCAAAATTTTCTTCAGGTAAGGCTGGGAAAAGTCGAGATTTAATGTAACTACAACCAATGAGAAATGAGTTGAACAAGCCAAGGCCTGACAAGGCATTCGCAGGCTGCAAGGGATAATTAAAAAATTTTCCATTATAAAAAATTCGTGATAATCGGTGGCGAAGCAAAAAATCTTCACCCAACACTTCATCCCACAGATCATTAACTTGACGAATTTTCGTAAAAAAACGATGTCCACCAATATCGAAACGAAAATTATTCCTTTCAACCGTACGACTGATGCCACCGACCATGTTATCTGATTCAAAGCAGATAGCTGGGATTTTTCGTTTTGCGCAATCGTATGTTGCGGTAAGCCCGGAAGGCCCTCCGCCTATGATAATTATTTTTTTTAACATTTTGTAACTGTTCACCAGGGAATAAATCTTTGCAATATTTAAATCTCTAAGTGTTTACCAGTGCCTTAGATTCTGCCGCAGCTTTAAAATGCGGTGTTCGAAAAAATTGGATTGGTTGGGAATTTCGTCACCAGTATGACCGCCTCCACCTGGTTGCCGATAATTCTCGATTCGTGATATTACCACAATACCATTACAAAAAACTTGCATCAAAAATTTTATCTTTATGCCAACAGTGAATTCAGCAAGATTGGCCAAACCGATTTGGTTACCCTTTGCTGCTCATGGAAACATTCGTAGATCCGTCACGATTTTACGGAGTCTCACTTCGTTCGCTTACCTCTGAACAGTTACAGGTCGGTGGTTTGGGCAGTTTTTCGCCCCTACCTGAATAGTTACAGATATTCAAGATCAGCAAACTCCCGCCCATTCAGGAAATTATCCTCAATACAGACATCGTAAAAAAAGCACTTTTCTCACAGGCGGCGCTACGGAAAAACAGGAGGATACGTAAGAGATGGACAAGTAACTCAGCAAATTTGCGATAAAAAAGTGGACAGTTGAGAGGTTATTTATTTATAATTACTAAATAATATTCTAGATTCGATAAAATCGGCCAAAGCTTCAGGCATAAACCGGTAAAACATTCATAATTACGTTCAGCGAAAGGAAGTTTATGGTTTTGAGGGGTTAATTAACAGTTATAATGTTGCCCCTGGAACAAATAAATGGTTTTATCGTGCCGCCCATCTGAAAACAGGTCAACAGAGTATTGCTGATTTTTTCCGCTGTCAAATGCGAGGTGGCCTGGTTGGTTTGCATTTTTTATTTACCGATGGTTATCTTCTGCCGTATAGCGGCAAAGAAAATGAACCTTCAAAAGTAACCCCGTCGGACATTGAAAATTATCGAAAATATAAGCGGATAGACAACGAAGGGAAAAACTGTGTTCGCCGATTCCAGGAACGGGGCCGTTTCAAGAGAATTTCTATCAGGCCTGCTTGATGGGATTCGAGGCAACAAAAGCCAGGTTTATGGATGATTAGACGTCTTTACCTGTATAAAGATCTGCTGCTGGTCTTCATCTGGCGGGAATTCTTGATCCGTTACAAACAAACAGCTATCGGAATTTTATGGGCTATCCTCCAGCCGGTCAGTCTGATGCTGTTGTTTTCTTTTATTTTCGGGGTGGTATTGCAGACGACCCAGAAAAATTATTCATACACCCTTTTTTATTTTGCCGGCGTCCTGCCCTGGACCTTTTTTTCCGGTGCTGCAAATTTTGCGGTTACCAGTCTTTCCTGTAACTTTAACCTGGTTACTAAAATCTATTTTCCTCGAGAAATTATTCCTCTTTCCGGAGTTGCCATTAATTTTATCGATTACCTGATCGGCTTGCTGCTTTATTTTGTCATGCTGGCCATTTACAAGGTACCCCTGACCTGGAATTTTCTGTGGTTGCTGCCGCTGCTTGCCATGCTGGTTGTGTACACGACATCGGTCTGCCTGCTGCTGGCGGCCCTTAATGTCTACTACCGTGATGTCAAGCTGGCCACTACCTTTATTATCCAATTTCTCTTTTTTGCCACACCGGTCATCTATTCAATTGACGCAGTAGATAACCGCTGGAAAATGTTGCTTTTTCTAAACCCATTGACCTTTATTGTCGAAAACATGAGACGGGTTACCATCGAGGGCAGAGCAATAGTCCTCTGGCAGCTTGGACTGGAACTGCTGGGGATAATTGTTCTTTATATCATTATATACCGGATATTCATCCGGATAGAGCGAGCTTTTGCCGATGTTATCTGAGCCGGTAATCAACTTTCAAACAGTCTGGAAGAAATATTCCAAACAACAGGTGATGAACAGCTCTTTACGGGAAGAGTTCGTTGCTATGATAACCGGGAAAAAATGTCGTCAAGAACTCAGTGAAGGCGAATTCTGGGCCCTGAAAGATATATCGTTTCTGGTAAACAAAGGTGAATGTATAGGATTATCCGGCCCGAACGGTTCAGGGAAAAGCACTATTCTCAAACTGATTTCCAATGTTACTTATCCGACAAAAGGCACTATCAAGGTAAAGGGAAGGGTTGCGCCCCTGATTGAACTGGGGGCAGGCATGCATCCTGATTTAACCGGTACGGAAAACATTTACATGAACGGTACCATACTGGGGCTTTCCATCAGTGAGATAAAACAAAAAATCGATGATATAGTTCTTTTTTCAGGATTGGATGATTTTATTAATGTCCCGGTAAAAAAATATTCTTCCGGAATGTTCCTGCGGCTTGCATTTTCCATTGCCGTTCACAGCCCGGCGGATATTTTCTTGTTTGATGAGGTTCTTGCTGTCGGGGACGAAGAATTTCAATCACGCTGTTTTGAGCGGATTGAATCTATTCGCGAACAGGAGGGAACCATTCTTGTGGTAAGTCATGATTATACCGCACTTGAGCGCATCTGTGACCGAATCGTGACCATTGACCACGGTCTTGTCGTGGGAGGTGAACAATAAAATGAAAGTTGTTATACTGGCCGGTGGTTTCGGCACCAGGATCAGCGAGGAATCACACTTAAAACCCAAGCCCATGATAGAAATTGGCGAGTACCCTATCCTCTGGCATGTGATGAAAATATATTCAGCCTGCGGCTTTAACGATTTTATCATCTGCCTGGGCTACAAAGGCTATGTGATCAAAGAATATTTTGCCAACTATTTTCTCCATAATTCCGACGTAACCTTTGACCTGGGCAGCAATGCCATGGAAATCCTGGACTCTACAACCGAATCATGGAAGGTAACTCTTGTTGACACCGGGCTTAAAACTCAAACCGGCGGACGTTTAAAACGAATCAGAAAATATCTCGGCAATGAAACCTTCATGATGACCTATGGTGACGGGTTAGCTGATGTTAATGTATCTCATCTCCTTGCTTTTCACCAAAAACATGGGAAATCAGCAACCATAACAGCCATTCAGCCCCCAGGACGTTTCGGCGCTCTGGCATTTGATGGAGATACTGAAATTGTCCGTAATTTTCAGGAAAAACCCCAGGGTGATGGAGCATGGATTAACGGCGGTTTTTTTGTTTTAGAGCCTGAAGTCTTGGATTATATTGATAATGATGATATCCTTTGGGAGAAGAAACCTCTTTCCAAACTGTCACATGAGGGCCAGCTTGTCGCCTACCGTCATTCCGGCTTCTGGAAACCCATGGATACCCTGCGCGATAAAATAGAAATGGAAGAGTATTGGAATACGGGTAACGCGCCCTGGAAAATCTGGTGAATCAAAAAATGGTATCAGCGCCGAAAAAACAGGCGGCCATGGCTGCTTTCTGGCAGGGCAAATCGGTTTTCATGACTGGTCATACCGGCTTCAAGGGTTCCTGGCTTTCCCTGTGGTTACAAATGATTGGCGCACGGGTAACCGGCTTTGCTCTCAATCCTCCCAGCACGCCGAGTCTCTTTCAGCTGGCAGGGGTGGAGAACATTACCAGTTCCATTACTGCTGATATCAGGGATAGGAAAAGACTAAATGAGGCACTGCAGGCGGCAGAGCCTGAGATTGTTATTCACATGGCGGCCCAGCCGCTTGTCCGCGAATCTTATCATTTACCGGTTGAAACCTATACCACTAACGTCATGGGGACTGTAAACCTGCTCGAAGCGGTGCGCCGGGCAAAATCAGTTCGGACGGTTATCATCGTAACTTCTGACAAATGTTATGAAAACCAGGAAACAAATCATCCTTTTCGTGAAGATGAACCACTGGGAGGTTATGATCCATATTCGAGCAGCAAGGCGTGTACCGAGCTGGTTACGGCAGCCTGGCGTTCGTCCTTTTTTAACCCTGAGCAATATGGTCGGCATAAGGTGGCAATTGCCAGTGTCAGGGCCGGAAATGTGATTGGCGGAGGAGACTGGGCCAAAGATCGGCTGATCCCTGATTTTATCAGATCATTAGAGCAGGATGAGTCGATTTATATCCGCAGTCCCCATGCCGTCCGTCCCTGGCAGCATGTATTGGAACCCCTGTATGGTTATCTCATGCTGGCCCGGCGCCTTTATGAAGATGGCCCTGAGTTTAGCGGCGCCTGGAATTTTGGCCCGCTTGACAGCGAGGCCGAATCAGTAGAGTGGGTGGTTAAACGTCTTTGCGACAAATGGGGTAATGGGGCGTATTATGAATCAGCAGAAGGGCCGCATCCCCATGAAGCCGGATATTTAAGGCTTGATATCTCCAAAGCACAGAGTTATCTCGGCTGGTCGCCAAGCTTAAATCTTGATCAGGCACTAGACTTGACCCTTGACTGGGTACGAGCCTGGCAGGCCGGTAATAATATGGACGACACAACTAGAGAGCAGATAAAATATTATATGAATATGCTGTAATAATACTGTGACGCTGACACATATTCATTTTTATGTTGTCAGGAGGTAACTACTCAATGATTAAATTTCACGAAGTCTGTAATAAATAACACAGGTTAACTATAAAATAGCTTTAAAGGGTTGCGGGTAAAGCCCGCCTTATAGCATAATGAACAACAACCGGGAAAAAGAGCTTCGCCAAAAGGCCATTGATGCCGCTGTATCTTATTATCACGCCTGTCACGCTGTTACTGAGCCGTTTAAGCCGGGAGACCCTGTTCCCTACGCCAAAAGGGTCTTTGATGAGTCCGAGATTACCAACCTGATCGACGCCTCGCTTGATTTCTGGCTTACAACGGGACGCTACGCCGAACAGTTTGAACGTGATTTTGCCGACTACCTGGGTGTTTCCTATTGTTCGCTGGCCAACTCAGGCTCTTCCGCCAATCTACTGGCATTTATGGCCCTGACCTCACCAAAGCTGGGAGACAGACGAATATTTCCCGGAGACGAAGTAATCACTGTTGCCGCCGCTTTTCCAACCACGGTATCTCCTGTTATCCAGTATGGAGCCGTGCCGGTCTTTGTTGATGTCAAACTTGTGACCTGCAATATTGACTGCCGTTACCTGGAAGAAGCACTGTCTTCCCGAACCAAAGCTGTCATGCTGGCCCATACCATGGGCAACCCCTTTGATCTTTGCCGGATCAGGGACTTCTGTGATCGTCATAACCTCTGGCTTATTGAAGATAACTGCGATGCCCTGGGCTCCCGCTATTTCCTGGACGGCAAGTGGCATTACACCGGGACTGTAGGCCATCTTGGAACTTCCAGTTTCTATCCCCCGCACCATATGACCATGGGTGAGGGCGGAGCAGTCTATACCAATGATATTCTCCTGAAACGTATAGTTGAGTCATTTCGTGACTGGGGGCGCGACTGCTGGTGTCCCTCTGGTCATGACAACAGTTGCAAAAAGCGATTCAGCCGGCAGTTCGGAGAGCTGCCTTTCGGTTATGATCACAAATATGTCTATTCTCATTTTGGTTACAACCTGAAAGTGACTGATATGCAGGCTGCCATTGGCTGTGCCCAGTTAAAGAAACTCCCGTCATTTATTGAAAAACGCAAAAAAAACTGGGGCAGGTTACGTGAAGGGATAAAGGATCTTGGCGAACATTTCATTCTGCCTGATGCCGCCCCTGACAGCGATCCTTCCTGGTTTGGTTTTCTGCTGACTGTGCGGGAAGAAAGCGGATTGAGCCGTGATCAGGTCGTAGCTGACCTGGAAGGCAAAGGTATCCAGACCAGAATGCTGTTTGCCGGCAACCTGATCAAACATCCATGTTTTGATGAGATGAGAAAGACCGGGAATAGATACCGGGTTATCGGTAATCTTGAAAATACTGAAATTATAATGCGTAACACATTCTGGCTCGGTGTGTATCCCGGCATGACGGATTCGATGATTAATTACATGATTTCCACACTTAGAGATCATGTAAAAAAACGATAGCGCTCAATAAAGTATACCCAGGCATCGACAACCCCATAACTGTAAGTGATTCAGGGACGCCGCCATGCGCGTGCTCCACGCCCTGCGATAATACATCGGTATATCGCAGGGTTGAAGCGCGTGC
>JANTFJ010000041.1 GCA_024763495.1 Desulfobulbaceae bacterium
TCGCTTACCTCCGGCTAAAGACATGCCGGAATGACGAGCGAGTTTTATTGGTGATGTTATATGACTTCAAATACTTATCTCAAGTCAGCAAGTTGAGTTAAAAAAAGAAAAAACTCGAATCATGGCCACTATCATCTCCTACTATGCCAAGACGTCTTTTTTCAGCATAATAGGTGTCATCCCAGGCCGGGCTGCTTTTATTATAGGCGCGGACAGTAACATCAACCTGTACCTCGGTTGTCGTTGTTTTGAAAAAAAATCCGCTGGTCGTTGTCGTCACAGTTGTAATTTGCTTATATAAATAATTCAGGCCGCCGTATTTCTGCTGACTGTTGAGCGTGAAGGGATCAGGCCCGCTTGTGGTAACCGATTCCGTAGTGCCGGTTGGAGTTAAAAAATCAAATAATGTGGTTGAAGAGCCGACTACTGCGTCGGCCGCAATATCCTCATAGACACTTTCCGCCGTGAGCTGACATTGTATTTCCGCGTTATGAGCGATTTCCAAAGGAATACATGTCCTGGAGTAATAATAAGCGGCCAGGCCTATGCCGGTGATAAGCGGCATCAGCAGCAGGACAATAATCATGGCACTGCCCTGCCGGTTAAAGTAAAATTTGTTTATCATGCTGTTATTGAAAGCGGCCGGGGTCAGTATCGCAGAGAGCCTCAAAAATAAAGGTCTTGCTCAGGATTTCAACACTGTTGTCCATACATTTAAGGACAAGTTTTATATGCACCATATTGTTTTCTCTAGAGCTTTTCGAGCCATTGCCGTCCGCGTCTACCCCCCGAACAAACAAACTGCCTGCTTCGGTATAAATTCCACCATTATTCCAGGAAGGCAGCAGGTTTACGCCAGCTCGAGTCAACTGATTACCGCTTATTGTATAAGTTGCTGATTCTAATGCCAGAGTATCTTGAGAACCATTTACCGACACGCTGTTCGAGGTGATTATATCCTCTTTCAGCAGGTTAAAAATGTTTGAAGCGCACTCCATCAGCTTAAATGTTTTTACATCCTGGGCGGCATAGAGAGTGGCATGGATAAAATATCCTACCCCCAGCGATAAAATCATTGACAGCACTACGGCTACCATCATTTCAACCATGGTGAAGCCGCTGTCCGGCCGCCACTGTTTCAGGTTGCCATGCTGTTTATTCATGAAATACATGCCTGGTCAATGATGCCTGAACATCTGTGTTTTCCGTAACCCGGACTTCAAGCAGCCATTTGTCGGTCGTGCTGTCCACGCAGCCCACAGTCCAACTCATCCCGCAGGCTGGACAAATAGTCTGCAAATCATTCGACAGTGAAGGTGTAAGGGCTGCTGCCTCGGTCGCTGAATCCCTGGCCGTGGTCGGACAGCTTGCTCCCCATTCACCATCCTTTACCAGGCAGATCAAGCGCTCTATTTGATTACTCACCGCCGCCAGGGCCAGCTGCTCCTTCATGTAATTCTGGCGGGCCCGGATCTGGCTGGTCAAGAGCTGGCTTAAGCCGGCAATCATGATGCCCAGCAGCAGGATGGCTATTGTCACCTCAATAATAGCCGCTCCCCGGTTACCAGTTATAAGTTTTTGTCTCACTTGGAGTGACTGTGGCATCATAGCTGAAGGTAATTGTCTTGCCGCTCAAGGCGGGAATGTTTCCGGATGCGGTGAGAGTAAAAGTATTAACTCCAACTCCGGAAAGAGCAAATGTCCAGTTTGTCGTTGTCTCAACTACATTATATGGCGGCCCCTGCAGCCCCCCGGCCCCTGATTTGGTCATCCCGCTGAAACTGTTGCCGTTATAAGCCCGGTAGCGCTGGGCCGCCATGCTGTAGGCATAGATAACGGCCTCGGCTTCCGGGGCATAGGCGTCAATCTGGTTGTTTTTGTAGATGGGAATAGCCACGGCAGCAAGAATGGCCATGATAACTACTACCACCATCATTTCAATCAGGCTGAAACCCTTTTGTCCGGTTTCTTTTAAATATTTATCGGAAAAAATTTTTTTCATAAAATTAAATTTAATTTAATATTTAAAAGAGTTAATGATATGATAATTCTGCGGCTCATAATTCAATGATAGTAAATAATTAATCTTTAAGTCAAATAATAATTATCCGGCGATCCCGGTTAAACAGTTATGATTAACATAATCCTACGACATAATTACCTGTACTTATGCATCGTCTCGATCCTGCTTTTTTCCGCTGCCCCGGCCCGGGCGGCAGAGAACAGTTCTGCGGCAACGGCGGCATCCGGCCCTGAGCAATATTTGACAGTTATGGACTGCATAAATATGGCGGATCATTCTCACCCGGCAATCAGCCTGAGCATGGCTCGACTTCGGGAGGCAGAGGCCCTGGTAAAGGAAGCTCGTTCCCACCTGTTCCCGCAAGCCGGCTATGATCTCAGCGCCAGGCGCTATGCCGATAACCCCGGCCTGGAAGGCTATGTAGACTACGAGGGCAAAGAGCAGGTCAGCGCCGGCCTGTCATTTTCCTGGTCACTGTACAGCTGGAATCGCCTGACCAACAATGTCAAGGCTGAAGAGCATGAAAAAATTGCCCGTAAATGGGAAATGCTCCGGGTGCGGGAAAAAGCCATCCATGAAGCTGTTGCCGCCTACTGGACCCTGGCCTCGACTATTGAGGCCAAACATTACCTGGGCATGACTATCCATGAGTTGAAACTTTTCCAGGAAACAGCAGGTAGCGATCTGCAAAAAGGTTCAGCAAACGTCCTGGAAAAAGACGTAATTCAAATAGAAGTAGAAATAAACAAGATGGAGGCCTGGCTCGGCACCCTTGACCGCTGGTTCGGCACAGCCGCTCAGGGACTGGCCATTGCCATTGGTCAGCCAGCCCGGCATCCCCGGATTACCGATAAGATTGTCCGTTATAAAAAACTGGCAATTTCCTATAGTGACTGCCTTGCCGCGGCCTGGGAGCACCGGGCCGAGCTGAAAGCCTCGGCCGCAAGAATAAAATCAGCACAATTACAGGTTGATATCAGCCGCCGCCTGAACTGGCCAACCCTATCCCTGTTCGGCAGGGGCGAATTGACTGAAGATGATTATACCCCGAGCCAGGATTCAACCGGGATGATTGGTATTTCCCTGAAGGGAACACTCTTTAACGGCTTTCACCAAGATGCCGCAACCGCCAGGGCCCTGGCCAGGTATGAAGAATTGCGGAGCGAACACCGCCTGCTTGAAGATGAAATCAGGCAACAGGTTTATAGTGCTTACCTCAGGGTTAAGGAGGCTTACCGTCAACTTGTCCGCTACCGCCGGGCCCGTCGGACTGCCCTGGAAAAACTGGAGTTGGTCAGGAGCGGCTACGCCATGAAAGTCAGTGATGTGGAAGATGTCCTTGGGGCCCAGGTGGAAAGGCGTTTCCGGGATCGTGATTATATTTTTACCAAGTTGAATCTTCTCATTGCCCTGAATGATTTGAATTTTGCCGGCGGCACCCGGATTTACGACTTTAGCCGCCATGTTTCAGAAAACAGGGGACAGAAGAGAGCAGTTGCAAGCCGGGGCGGAGAGAAAGGAAGACATACGGAGAACGGCAATGAAGATTAACCGGTTGACCTCAGTCCTGCTTATATTGTCGGCTCTTATTTGCTGCCGCCCGGTAAATGTCATGGCCGCCTTGACCATGGGCTATTTTAATGGCGGGCCGATTACTTCAGGTGAACAGTCGGCCGGCCGGCTGGCAGCCTACCTGGCCGATTATCTGGATACGGGAGTAACAGTCATCCGGACATCCGGCGATCTTGAGCTGCTCAAGGCGCTTAATTCCGGTCGGGTTGACATGGCGGTGCTGCCTGATTATCTGGTACTTGCCGCTAAAAACTGCAAACCGTTATCCACCCCGATAAGCTTGGATGACCGCCGGAATTTTAAACTTTATCTCCTTGCCGGGGTAAATAATCCGCTTAAAAAAATTGCCGACTTAAAAGGCCAGGGCCTGGCAAGGCTGACAGGTGAAGAGCGGTCGGTTGATCTTTTTATCCGGAAACTGACCGGCAGCAGGACAAGATCATACTTTAAACAAATCCGGGAGGCTGATACCACGGCTGAGGTTGTGGAAATGGTCAGGGAAGGAAAAGCGGGCGCTGCCTGTCTCAGTGACAGTTCGCTGGAGATTATCAAAAAACTTAATCCCGGCCTGGCCCGGCAACTGAAAATAATCAAGGATTCTCCAGCTTACCCGAATCATCCCTTTATGGTTAATAATACGGTTAATCAGGAGATGGGGAGAAAAATATTTACTGTTCTTGCCAATATGCGGCATGATTACGCCGCGGCCCAGATCCTTATGCGTTTAGGCATAAAGGGCTTTGGCCCACCGATAACTGAGGTCGGAGCTTATCCGCAATTCAGTCAACTTGCGCCGGAGCGTAAAAAAGCGCAACCTCCAACGGAAGTAAGCCCGAAAAAGGTTAAGCAGCTCGTTAAACCGCAGGAGCCGGAAATTAAGCCGGACAACAAGATTGGTTCTCCTGCCTTGTCGGCAGGGACAACGGCTGCCATCCCGATAACGAAGAGCGGGCCCCGGGAAATTATTGAACAGCCCAAAAATGAACAACCAAAAACAAAAATAAAGAAGAATATTTCCGTGGCGGCAACAGGCAATGTTTCAGCCCCGGCCCCTGGTTCTGGGCCTGGTCCTGAAAAATTGAAACCACCGGAGCTTAATACGGCAGGTGATTTTACGGCTGACTATGATTTTTTTGCCGGGCTGACTGACAGTGAGCCGGCCGCGGAAGCTGTTAAGCCAGAATTTATCCCGGAAAATAAACTTAAAATTCTTGAAGCCGGAGGGGAAGTACCGCCTGCTGTTCCCGCAAAAAATTTTTCCTGGCTCTTCCTGTCCCTTAAAATAATTTTCTCTCTCCTGCTTCTCAGCCTGGCTGCCTATGTGTATGTTTTTCTCCGCGCCCGCCTGATTGGCAAAACAACCATTGTTCTCCTCCAGGCCGCTGGTAAACTTCATGCTGTCAGCTGCAGAATCAGGAAAAATATTCTCCATGTCGAAAAATATTTCCAGGCTGACTTTGAGAGTGTCCCGGAAAGCGGTATAGAGCATATTTTACCCGAAATGTTGACGGATTTTGGCTATAAAAGCGACAGGGCGGAGATAGTGACTATTATTTCTTCCGCAAAGGCGGTTTTCCTGCAAATGACCCTGCCGATTTTAAAGAAAGAGGAAATTGCCTCGGCCCTGCCCTGGCAGATAAAAGAAAAAAAGATCAATTTTTCTCCAGAAGATGACAAGGTAGAATTTTTCGTCAGGATCAGTGATAAGAAGAAAAATGAAATGATTATAGATACCATTATTTTTTCGCAAAATGAATATGTCCAGGAATGGCCGGCCCTGCCGGAAACCGGGGCCAGGGCAATCAACCTTGAGTGTGCCTTGTTTCATGCTTTTTGCTGCGCCCTGAATAATTTTACTCCCCAGGATATTGCCTTTGTCTATCAGCTTGACGATGAACAGGCCATTATATTTCTCCTGGGCGGTCAGGAAGGGGTTGTCAGCCGGCGGCTTTTCACCTCTGCCGGTTTTGAAGCCGATGACGCGGAAGATACCGCGATTGAACTGTGGTGGCCGGGTTTTCTCAGTGATATGGAGCAGACTTTCCGCTATTACCACCAGCAAAACGGTCGGCCCATTGTTTCGCTTTATCTGGCCGGGCGGGGAATTCCTCAGGTTGATGATTACAGTGCTGAACTGAGCAGGAAACTGGAAATAGAGGTGGCCGGTCTTAATCTGCTTGAGCAGGTGATTCTCGAAAATGTCAGGCCGGAAGAACAAGGCTGGATAGAACTAATGGTCGGAGCCGTTTTCCCATGCGCCGCAAAAAAATAAGGTCGTAAGCAATATGACATTTTCGGCAATTTCTTCAGATTGGCTAAAAAAACCGATTAACCGCATCACTGTTATTGTCGGGGCAGCCGGTATTGCCCTGCTGCTTATGCTTTTTTATCATTTGAACCAGATAAATCTCCATCAACAGCGGCAGGCCAGGGCCCTGGAAGAGGAAATAAGCCGGATATGGCCGCCGCCCGAAACCCCGATAACTGTTGCCTCCAATACGGAAAACTGGGAGAAAGTTCTCCAGGAATTAAGCGTAAAACATAAAATTTTCTGGAATTCACGATTGACAAAAATAATAAATAACCTGCCGGAAGGTGTCTGGTTAAGCGGTATTTATCTGGCCGGAAACGGCCAGCATGCGATGATTGCCGAACAGGAAGGCTGGCTGACCCAGCCTGGAGAGGGCTTGACCCTGGAAGGAAGAATTCATTCTACCGCAGATGATGAACATCTGGGAAATATCAGCCTCTATATTCAACGTAATTTAGACGATCAGGACTTGTCGGCTGAAAATAATTCCTGGGAACTTGTTAATCTGCAAAGAGTGGATGAACGGACAATCGCCTTTACCGCTCACTGTCCGGTGAATTAACCATGTCAGCGATTAAAGAAAAATTACAGGAAGTTAAACCACTGCTCCAGGTTATTCTTGTTTTATTGCTGATTGCCAGCGGCGGGGGAGTATATTTTTATTCATTCATCCAGCAGCCTAACCTGACTGCCATCGACAAACTTGAGCAGCGCCTGGCCTTTGTCAAGCGAGAGCGGCAGATATGGGAAGAGGAGAGGCAAGCAAAGGGAGTGACCGAGGCTGAACAGCTTGATTTCAGCGCCAGGTTTAATTTTTTGACCAAGAATGAAATTTCTGACAGCCGCCTGATTCCCATGCTGCTTGCCCGTTCCCAGGCCCGCTTTAACCGCCAGGATATGGATTTTCAGAATTTGACCAATCTTGGCAATCAAATCGTGGATTCATACCAGAGGAAACAAATAGCCTTAAGCGGCAGGGCTACTTTCAGCCAGTTCTGTCACCTGTTGAAATGGCTGGAAAATGATCTCCTGGCAGTTGTCGACAGTTTTGACCTGCCGCCCGCTATTGAGCCGAAATCGTGGGACAAGGCAAAAGGCGGTAAGCTTAAAGCGTCTGATTATTCAATGCGGCCATTTAATATTATTTTTCACTGGGTTGAAAACGTGCCGCGTCATTTTCGTTCTATCCCGGAATTCCCTCCTGCGGTCGAGGTTAAGCATAATCCATTCAAACCCAGCCGGATGGAGAGAATTTATGATGGTAAACAACCGCTGCCCAAGGATAAAATAATTTATCTGCCCGCGCCGCCGGAGCTTAAACTCCAGGGAATATTGGCCGGCAGAAACGGCATACAGGCCATGATCAACAATAAAATTTACCGGCCCGGCGCTGATACGGCAGATGGTTATACTATCTTTAATATCAGTGAAGATGAAGTGGTAATCGGTCGCAATAATATCCGCTACCGCCTTAAACTGCACAAGAAAAAAAGGTAGAGAATCCAGAGGAAACTGTTTCATGTTACAATTACGGCAATATATATTTATATTTTTTATTCTATTTGTTGTGGGGGTATCCGGGTCGGCAGCGCAAAGCCCGGCAGCGGCCCCGCCGGTCTGGGATGATGAAATTTCCTTTGCCGACATGGAAACAGAAGAACAGAATTTAGACGAAAACGTCCCGTTAAACAGTGATTTTCCGGAACAGGATCTGCCGGTTGATGGTCTTGCGCCATATATAGCTGAACCAGATGACGGCAATTTTGCCAGTCCCTATCCCGACCTGCTGCCGACTCCGGCAGAGATTGCTCCAGAATTGGAAACAGTTGACGGCCGGGATTACAATCTTTTTCAGGCAGAAAATAAAAATAGTCTGGATCGAGCGGTTCCGCCAATCTTTTTAACTGATTCCGGTAAGGAAAAAATGCTCGAATTTGTTAATTTGGAAGACGCGGATATCCGTCCTGTGCTGCTTAATTACATGGAGCAGAATAACATTAATTTTATGATTGAGCCTAATATCGACTGCAAGGTAAGTCTCAGTTTTCATAATGTGTCGCTCTGGACGACTTTTCAGAATATTCTTTCCAGCTGTGGCCTGGGCTATAAAATTATTGATGATATTGTCCAGGTCAACACCCATGAGGCCCTGGCTGTGGACAAGAAACTGAAACAGCTTATTACCGGCGGCCCTTATTTCCTTAATCATCTTGACGCCCTTGATATTCAAAAAATGCTCAGCAGCGGCGGAGAAAACAAGAATGGCCTGCTCTCCAACCCGGATACGGTTTCCGAACCCCCCAGCGTGGTTGCGGATGAGGCCACTAATTCCATTATTATCCGGGATGAGGCTGATAATGTTAAAAAGATACTGGCCCTGCTGGCTGAGATGGATAAGCCCGCCGCCCAGGTTCGGATCCAGACCTGGATAATTGAAACAACTTCAACCATGGCTGAGGAAATAGGGGTGCGCTGGGGAGCGAGAGTTAAAATGGGTGATTCCTATGCCTTCAGTAGTTCCCGAAATTTTTATGCCCCTAACGGTACTGACGGCTCTAACAGCACTGATTATTCCCTGAGCAGGGAACCCGAATCTTACAGCCTGGGAATGGGAGTTTTCAGCGATAACGTCAGGCTGGCCGCGGAACTTGAAGCCCTGGAATCAGAGGGCAAGCTCACTGTCCTCTCGCGGCCCGAGGTCATTTTACAGAACCACAAAGAGGCGACCATTGCCGCTGGTTCAGAGATCTGGGTCTCCGTTTACCAGGATTTAAAAAGTGAGTTAAGGATGATTGACGCCACCTTGCGGGTTACGGTAAGGCCGCATATTACCAGGGGCGGCTACATCATGCTGGCCGTGACCATCGATGACCGGCAACCCAATTTTTCCAATCGCACCAGTGATATCCCGGAGATAATCGCCAAGACCGTGCAGACCGAACTGCTGGTCTATAACGGTAAGACCGCGGTCCTGGGCGGGCTGCGAAAAAATCGGGCCGTTGATGACAGTAACGGGGTTCCGGTTTTAAAGGATGTTCCGCTGCTGGGCCCGCTTTTCCGTTATAAATCTTCCAGCTCCCAGGATGAGGAGCTGGTGATTATCATCAGGCCGTCAATAATCCCCTTTGACAACCATGGAAATTATTTTAACAGTTCGCTGACCCAACAGGTAACCAGGTGATAAAACAGAAACAAATTGGTCAAATCCTGACTAAAAAAGGGTTAATAACCGAGAAGGACGTTGAGTTCATTCTCAGTGAAAAATATGAAGGAGAGCTGTTTCTGGAGGCATTGGATCGGCTGAACCTGTACAGCGGCGATAAAAATCTGCTGTGGGAGGCCCAGGCGACGCAACTGGGAGTACCTTTTTACCGGGAAGGAAAAGATTTCACCTGGGATAAAAAACTGATTTCTGAAGTTGACGCGGAAATGGCCATGGCGCATAAGATATTACCGTTATGGATTAAAAATAATTTTTTATGTATTGCCATGGACAGGCCCCAGGACATCCCGGCCATTGAAGCGATCAGGATGGCCACCGGTTATCACATTCGTACAACATTTGTCGGCCCGGATCAGTTTGCCGAAGGGTTCAAGATCCTTTATGACCTTAATATTGCCAAGCTTGACGATGTTGCCAGTGAGGATAATTTAAGTGACAAAATTGCCGAGGCCTCTGCCGAACAGAGGAAGACAGCTCAACAGGATGGTGAACCGGTAACATTTGCCGATCAGCAGGGGGTTCTTAATCTTGACGAAGAACCGGAAAACAGCAGTAAGCCGGTACGCTTGCTTCATAATATTCTTTTAAGGAGCGTGCTGTCCGACAGCTCGGATATCCATATTGAACCAGGACTTAAAATTGCCGGAATCCGCTTTCGTATTGATGGCCTGCTCCAGGAAATTACCCAGATTGACCGTAATATTTATCTGCCGATGATTACTACCATTAAAGTTCAGGCGGCCATGGATATTTCAGAACGCCGCCTGCCCCAGGATGGTCGATTTTCGGTGATTTCCGGGGGGCAGAGCGTTGATCTTCGGGTTTCATCCCTGCCCACGGTACATGGAGAAAAAATTGTTATCCGCCTGCTCAGGCGCGGCACCGGTATCCTTCGTCTTGACCGGCTGGGGCTTGATAGCCAGACATCTGAAGCCATGCGCCAGGCTGTTTTGAGTAATAACGGCATGGTGCTCATTACCGGGCCTACAGGCAGTGGCAAGAGTACCACCCTTTATGCTCTGCTGAGAGAAGTTGATCTGGCCCGCTTGAATGTAATCACCATTGAAGACCCGGTGGAATATGAAATGTCCCAGGTAACCCAGGTAAATGTCCGGTCTGACATCGGCCTGACCTTTGCCGCTATCCTCCGCACTGTCCTGCGGCAGGATCCCGACGTGGTAATGGTTGGCGAAATTCGCGACCTGGAAACCGCGGAAATGGCGACAAGGGCAGCCTTAACCGGTCATCTGGTTTTTTCTACCCTGCATACCAACAGTGCTCCGGCAACCATTGATCGCCTGCTGGAAATGGGTATCCCGTCATACCTGCTGGGTTCTTCCCTGCAATTTGTCGGGGCCCAGCGCCTGGTTAGGCGGGTATGTCCCCATTGCCGGGAACCATATACTCCAGCCAGTAACCATCTGGCCATGTTCCCGGAAAAAGATCTGGCAGATATATCCTTTGTCCATGGCAGGGGCTGTGATGAGTGCGGTAATACCGGCTATAAAGGCCGGCTGGCCCTGCTGGAATATCTGATTGTTGACCGGCAGATTGCCCGGATGATTTCTCAAAACATGCTGTCTGATAAAATCAGGGAACAGGCCGAGCAGGCTGGAAAATTTGTCCCAATAACCGTGCCCGGCCTGAAAGCGGTCAAACAGGGCGAAACTACCTTTGAAGAATTACGACGGGTTATGGGAGAAGAATGAGCAGATATTTCCAATACAAAGGCCTTGCCAAAGACGGTCACAAAAAAAATGGGATTATTGAGGCTGAAGATGAAGATCAGGCGGCAGCCCTGCTTCGTCCTGTCGTTTCCACCCTGATAAACCTTGACGAGATTTCCCCGGAAGAAGGCAACCGGCTGATGGTTGCCGAAGATATCAAGGCCAACAGGGTTTCGTTTTTTGCTCGAATCTTTCCCCATAAAATTTCTGCTACTGAACTTTCCTTTTTTACCCGGCAACTGGGAATAATGCTGGGGGCCGGCATGAGCCTGGTTAACTCGCTTGAAGGTCTGGCCGTCTCTCAGCAGAATCCAAAAACCGCTGCCATGTTTCGTGATATTGCCGACCGGATCCGCCAGGGTAAAAATTTCTGGGAGGCCCTGGCCTTTTATCCCGCGTCCTTTAATAAAATGTATATTAATGTTGTCCGTTCCGGCGAAGCCAGTGGTAAACTTGATGAAATCTTAAAAGAACTGGCCAACCAGATGGAAAAAATCCGAAAAATCCGTAGTGATGTAATGGGGGCCATGTATTATCCTGTTTTCAGCGTTGTCGTGGCATTTGTTGTCGTTTTGATCATGCTGATAAAGATTATTCCGATTTTTGAAAAAATGTATGCCGGATTCGGGGCCAAGCTGCCGCCCATAACTTTATTGCTTATCAGCATCAGCCAGGGGGTTCGCAGTTATTTTTTTCTGTTTTTTGGACTGTTCTGCGTCCTGGTTTTCGGATTACGCCGACTTTGGCTGAAAAATCATATTTTTCGGGTAAATGTTGAAGCCCTGCTGCTTAGAATTCCTTTTTTCGGCACTATTCTACGGGAATTCGCCTATGTCCAGCTTTGTCGAATCTTGAGTATGCTGCTGGGCAGTGGAGTACATATTGTTGAATCTATTCAACTTTCCGCGGAAGTTGTCCGTTGGCAATCTATGAGCCAGGGGCTGAAAACCTGTGCCGGTAATCTTCAGGAAGGTCAATATCTGGCAGATAGTTTTCAGAAAGAAAAAATTTTACCTGACCTTGCCACCCAGATGATCCGTTCCGGGGAAGAAACCGGCCAGGTAGACCAGATGCTTCACAATGTGGCGAATTTTTATGATGAGATGCTGTCTGCCAAAATCAAGGGAATTAATTCGGTGATTGAGCCGATTCTTATTGTCCTGCTCGGCGGTCTGGTGGCGCTGCTGCTCCTGGCCATGTATATGCCTATTTTCTCTATGAGTAAAGCCATGCAGGGCCATTAGCCGGAAGGTAAGCGCTCCATGAACACCACCCTGCACCCGTTTAAACGCCGCGATATACCTGATGTATTATCGCGAGCGTTGAAACGGGCACATGGCGGCA
>JANTFJ010000042.1 GCA_024763495.1 Desulfobulbaceae bacterium
AGAAGTTACCAAAAATCAAAACAAAAAATTGTTTAGACAATGGCCGTAAGCGCCTAATGATTGCAAATCTCAGTATTTGTAACTGGTTACAGGGTGCAGGTAAGCGACCAGAGGGAGACTCCAGGTAAGCGACTAGAGGGAGACTCCAGGTAAGCGACCAGAGGGAGACTCCGATAGATTTTTGTCATCAGACCGGTGCCGCCATAGTCATACGTAAACCGGGCTGATGGCGGAGGTAAGCACCCTTAAAAACAGGGTATAAACTTCGACTCCGAATATGCGGTGCCCTGTGAGCAGTTACCCTTATTCAAAATTTTATATTCTGCGATCCAAAAATAATTTTTCCACTATATTCTGTGCCTGTAATTATTTTTTGGCTGAATAGTTACTTAATTTTTACATATGAGCAATACAGATAATGAAGATTAAAGAAAATATAGGTTTTGTCGGCGGCGGTCAAATGGCAGAGGCCCTGATAAAAGGGATTATCCAGGCTGAGCTGGCAGATGCGGAGCGGATTTATGTTGTTGATCCCGTGGAGTCTCGGCGTGATTTCCTTAACGAAAAGTATGGTGTCAACGTTTCCAGCCGGAATGATGCTGTTTTACAGGCCGAAGTTGTAATTTTAGCTGTTAAACCGCAGATTATGGGGCCGGTTCTCGCTGAAATAAGGGGAAAGGTTGATAATGGACATTTGTTTATCTCCATAGCTGCCGGGATAACATTATCTTTTCTTGAAAAGGGATTACATGGAACCGACAGCCGGGTTATTCGGGTCATGCCGAATACCCCGGCCCTGGTCATGGCAGGAGCCTCCGGGTTAAGTTCCGGTAAAGATGTTACGGATAATGATATGCGGCTCGCTAAGTATATTTTTGATGCTATTGGCCAAAGTGTAGTTATGGCGGAGTCTTATCTTGACGCGGTAACCGGTTTAAGCGGCAGCGGGCCGGCCTATGTCTTCAGTTTTATTGAGGCTCTGATCGATGCCGGCCTTAAGGTGGGACTGGCAAGAAACGATGCTGAAACCCTGGCCCTGCAGACGGTTTATGGCTCAGTAAAACTGGCTATGGAGAAAAAAGAACATCCCGCAGCCCTGCGGGCCATGGTTACATCACCGGGCGGAACGACTATTGCCGGCCTGCATAAATTAGAGAAAGCCGGATTTCAGGGAATTATCATGGATGCGGTCGAAGCCGCGACAATTCGTTCCCGTGAACTTGGCAAGCTTTCGTGAACATGTTGTTACGCAAGGTAGGGATCATTAAAAAAAAAGGTTTGTCCAGGGCTGACGAACTGGGAGAAGAATTGTCCGCCTGGTTTGGCAAAAGGGCAGTGCGGACAGAGTTTGATTCAATCAGCCCTGACATGAACCTGCTGGTTATCCTGGGCGGTGACGGTACGTTGCTTCATGTAGCGGAACAAGCGGGGCGTTACGAGATACCGGTAGTTGGAATTAATCTTGGCAGCCTGGGATTTTTGACCGAAGTAGCCATTGATGAACGTTATCAGATTCTTGAAGCCTTACTGGATGGTGCCCCACTTATCGAAGACAGGATGATGATCAAGTCAAGAATCCGTCATCGGCAGGGAGTGAGTGAATGGCGTTTTGCCTTAAATGAAATTATTGTCAGCCGTGGAACACTGGAGAGGTTAATCAGGCTCTGCACCTGGGCTGATGATAGATATATTACGACATACAAGGCTGACGGCCTGATCTTTTCCACCCCTACCGGCTCAACCGCCTATAATCTTTCTGCCGGCGGGCCGATAGTTCAGCCTGGGTTACGTTCTATCCTCCTGACCCCGATTTGTCCTTTTATGCTTGAGAGCCGGCCCATTCTTTTGCCGCAGGAACGGCGGGTGACCACCAGAATTGCTGAATCATCTGAAGATGTTCAGGTGATTATTGATGGCCAGCCCGCCTGGACGATGAGATGCGAAGACACGCTTGAGGTTGTTACAGCGGAAAAGTCGCTGCGCCTTGTCTGTTCATCAACTAAGGGGTATTTTGATATTCTGCGCAGTAAATTAAACTGGGGCGGACAGGGAGAACCTCAAGAATCCGCCCGGAAAAAGTAATCACAGATCAGTGAGTTGGTTTTAAGGCTATTCTTCGTAACTGCTCACAGAGCACCGAACGGAGTCGGAGTTTATGCCCTGTTTTTAAGGGTGCTTACCTCTTCCCGCAATCAGCCTGTCTTACATAGCACCAGTATGCTGCGCCAGTCTGATTGCGGAAATCTTCCGCACCCTGTAAACAGTTACAAATTAGGTGTCTGCCCCTCTTGAGTAGTTACTATTCTTCTTCAATTTCAGCCGCAAGCCGAGATTTCTCTTCCTGCATGGCCTTTTTACCGGCATCAATTGCCGCGCTTAAGGTTTCCTTTTTTTCTTCCAGGTATCCTTTTCCCTGGCCTACCAGGTCAGTTCCGCGATGAATAAGATCCTTGCCACGTTCGATCATATCGCGGCCATGCTCTGTAGCTTTTTCGGCGCGTACTTTCAGGTTATCCGGCAGTTCAGAAACTTTATTTTTGATCCCATAACCATAATCCATCAAAATATCTCTGGTCTCTTCACCTGTCTTCGGGGTAACCAGTAAAGCAATACCGGCCCCGATAACCGTACCTGTTAAAAATGATAAAATAGCAATGGTCGAACTGCAATTGTCGTCTCTACTCATCAAAATACCTCCTTTCCTGTTTTTTGGTTATTCTGAAAAAATTACTAAAGGCGTTAATGCCGGCAGCAATACCGCCAATTTGTGGAATGAGCGGGGTTACAGCTTCCTTAAGCTGACTGCTTATATTAAATAGGACAAAGCTGGCTTCCTGGGCTGATTCCAGGATGGTGTCAGTTTTATCTATTTTTTCTCTAAGAGTTTCGGAAAGTTCCTGTAATTCAGCTGAGGTTGCATTAATATTGGTTAACAGCGGTTCAAGACCGGCTGAAAGTTGATCAATAAGTATTTCAGTTTTCCTGGTTGTCTTTTTTACTTGAATTAAAGCCGGAATTAGAACTGCCAACAACACAATCAGGCTGAGTACGGTAATAATTATAAGTAAATCTGTCAGTTCCACTAAAAATTCTCCTGATTGTTGTTGAATGAGAGTAACTACTCACGGGGTAAGCGCTAACGTTAATATTCGGGTTGGGTAAAGCTACTCTTCTCTACCCCTTTAAATGTTCGGAAAGTACCCCAGTAATTGTAACTGATTACAGGGTGCCGGAAATTTTTGCGAGCAGGCTGGCGCAGCATCTTAATCATACGTAAGTCAGCCTGCTTGCGGAAAAAGGTAAGCACCCTTAAAAACAAACAGGGTATAAACTCCGACTCCGTTCGGTACCCTGTGAGCAGTTACGAATGAGATATAACTGAATAAGTTGTTCATAACTATACGAATTTCTTAACAGGTAATCAAGTCCCCTGATTTTTTTTGTGAAGGCCGAATTTTTTCATTTTATATTGCAGCAGACTCTTGGTAATACCCAGAATCTTGGCGGCTCTGGTCTGAACATTCCCCGCTTTTTTTAAGGCGTTTCTTAACATTTTTTTTTCAATAGCTCCCAGCATGTCAGGCAGGCTGGTGTCGGTTATCTCCATATTTTCAGGATCAAAATTAATTTCAACTGAAGATTGCGGGCTGTCTTCTTCGTTTCCCGGCTGGATATCGACAATTTCGATACAGTTATTATTACAGAGAATACTTGCCCGTTCAATAATATTTTCTAATTCCCTGACATTTCCTTCCCATGCCAGTCCGGAGAGCAGGCGGACAACTTCAGGTTTAATGTCAAGGCTGGGATTATTAAGCTGCTCGGCATATTTTTTTATGAAGTGATTTATCAATAAAGGGATATCGTCCCTTCTTTCCCTTAACGGTGGAAGATGAAGGTTTAAGACATTTAAACGATAAAACAGGTCTTCCCTGAATTTGCCGTCTTTTACCTCCTGTTTCAAGTCTTTATTGGTCGCGGCTAAAATCCGGACGTCTACCTGAAGCTCTTTAGTACCGCCTACCCGTTCAAATACCTGTTCCTGGAGAATTCTTAAAAATTTTGCCTGTAAAAGCATGGGCATTTCTCCAATTTCATCAAGGAACAACGTACCGGTATCAGCCAGTTCAAATCGTCCCTTGCGCAGGGCAACAGCTCCGGTAAAAGCACCTTTTTCATGACCAAACAGTTCACTCTCGAGAAGATTATCCGGTAATGCCGCGCAGTTTACTGAAACAAAAGGACGTTTCCTGCGTTGACAGTTGAAATGAATTGCTTTGGCAACCAGCTCCTTACCTGTACCTGATTCCCCGGTAATCAACACCGATGCCGGGGTTGGCGCCACCTTTTCAATCATGCTGTAGAGCTGAAGCATTTTTTTGTTTTTGCCGACCATGTTGGCAAATCCGAATCTGGTTTGAACTTCGTTCCTCAGCCGTTTGTTTTCCTTGATAAGGGTATAATGATCAATGGCCTTTTTTACATTTACCAGTAACTCCTCATTCTTGAATGGTTTACTCAGGTAATTAAGAGCCCCGGCCTGCATGGCTGCGACAGCTTTTTCAATTTCACCGTAAGCGGTTATCATGATAACCGGCAACTCACTGTTAAAATTTTTTATTTCCCTGAGCAGTTCCATCCCGTTCATAACCGGCATCTGCATGTCGGTAATAACAAGATCAAGATCACTCTTTTGTATTATTTTTAATGCCTGTTCACCGTTTTCAGCGGTGAAAACCTCATAATTTTCATCTTTCAGCAGTTCTGAAAGAACAATGAGATAATTAGGCTCGTCATCAACAACCAGGATGGTGTTCATTTTAAATATTTTTTATTTTGTAATTACTCACAGGGTAAGCACCTTAGGCCCGTTCAAAATTAACTTCCCATTTTAGAGGGGGAACTATAACACATTTTGAAACGATTATGGTCAGTCAAAATCCTCAACGTAGCCCTGCTACGCCTGCGGTTTTGCCTGTCCATGATCGCCTCAACCTGTATCATATTTACCACCTCAAAATGTGAATTTATTTATGAACGAGCCCTTAATTTCGCTACCAACCGTAATTGTAACAGGTTACAGGGTGCCGGAGATTTTTGCAATCAGGCTGATCGCAGGAAGAGGTAAGCACCCTTAAAAACAGGGCATAAACTCCGACTTCGTTCAGTGCCCTGTGAGCATTTACTTCTGATGACAGCGCTCAATAAACTACACCCAGGCGCGACAACCCCATAACTGTATGGGATTCATGGACGCTGCCATCTGCGTATTCCACGCCCCGCGATAATACATCGCTATATCAGAGGGTTGAAGTGCGCGCGGGTGGTGTTCATGGAGCGCCTGCCTTTTGATAAAGAGAAATACCTTACTTATCAGTGTGAATATTTTCAAAGTTCTGTCAAGTGTTCATTTAGTTTTTCAATAATTTCAGCAGGCACATTCTGGCTATGCTGAAAAGCTCCAAGCCGTTTTCCTGATCGTTTTATATTATGAAAATCACTACCTCCGGTCTCCAGTAGATTATATTTTGTGCATATTTTATTTAATTCTCGGCGGAATTGCAACGAGTGCTGCGGATAATAAACTTCAATTCCCGCAAGGCCAAGATCCATCAGTTCTTTTACCACTGTTTCAATAATTTCAGGCTTAAGGGAAATTGTAAAAGGATGAGCCAGTATAGCCGCCCCTCGGGCCTGGCCGATAATCTCAATAGCTTTTTTTGTATCAAGAATTTGTCTTGGGGAATAGGCTAGGCCATTAAGGCCAAGATAGCGGTCAAAAGCCTCCTGGGGTGTCTTGACAATATGTCGATCCATAAGAAGATGGGCGAAATGGGGACGTCCGGTCTGGCCGATTTTTGAATACTGGTAAAGATGTTTCTCCTTAATATCAATTCCGGCTTTTTGTAATTTTTTAATTATTTGACTGTTTCGTACCTTTCTTGCCTGTTGAATATCCAGCAGTTTTTCCAGCAGGTTTTTATTATTAAAATTGATCCCGTAGCCGAGAATATGAATCGCCTGTCCGTTAATCGAAGCGCTTAATTCAATTCCGGGAATAATGTTAATATTGTTTTGTTCCGCCTGCCTGATTGCCTCCGGCAGCCCTTCAACGGTATCATGATCAGTCAGCGAGATTATTTTTACCTTTGATTTTACGGCCAGGGCAATAAGCTGAGTTGGAGTAAGAGCCCCATCAGAAAAAGTGGAGTGCAGGTGAAGATCAAAAAGTGGCATAAGAGTGAAAAACTTTAAATTTGATGAAAAAATTATGATATTATATGGAGTATATCATAAAAAAGGCAAATATTCGGCTTAATACAAAATAGTTGCTAAAATTGTTATTACTGTAAAGTCCGGCCAGGTTATGGATCCACTCAGGACTGAACCAGCATGGCTGGATTAAATTTTTCCAGCCACTCACAGGGCACCGCATATGCTGAATAGTTACAGATTATTTTGTCATATTTTACAACCTATTGATTTTTAAAGATAAAGGAGATTATTAATGGCTCAGATTGACGCTTTTTTTAAGTTGATGAACGAACAGGGCGCGTCCGACCTTCATATGGTTTCCGGTCAGCAGCCAATTTTGCGGATCAGGGGTGACATGGAAAGGGTCAAGTATAAAGTTTTGCAAAATGATAGCCTTAAAGCAATGCTATATGAAATTGTTTCCGAAGATAAAGTGAAACAGTTTGAAGAAACCGGTGATGTTGATTTTGGTTATGAGATTCCCGGCCTGGCCCGTTATCGTGGTAATCTTTTTCAGCAGAAATATGGGATCGGCAGTGTCTTCCGGGAGATTCCCAGTGATATCTTGACATGTGAACAGTTGAAGCTGCCGACAATTATAAAAAAATTATCCGGGCTTCCCAAGGGTATGGTATTAGTTACCGGCCCAACAGGCAGTGGTAAATCAACGACCCTGGCAGCTATTGTTGATGAATCAAACAAAACCAGGGCGGATCATATTTTGACTATTGAAGATCCTATTGAGTTTGTCCATAAGAGCCAGAAGGCTATTGTCAACCATCGAGAGGTTGGTCTCCATACTGAAAGTTTTTCTGCGGCCCTGCGCGGGGCGCTGCGTGAAGATCCTGATATTATCCTGGTGGGCGAGATGCGTGACCTGGAAACCATTGCCCTGGCCATGGAAGCGGCTATGACCGGGCATCTGGTTTTTGGTACCCTGCATACCCTTAACGCGGCCAAGACCGTGGACAGGATAATTGAAATATTTCCCACCAGTCAACAGGCCCAGGTACGATCAACCCTGGCTGACGCCTTAAAGGCTGTAGTCTCGCAGACCCTGTTTAAACGGATTGATATCAAGGGGCGATGCGCTGCCCTGGAAATTTTGATCTGCACCCCGGCAGTGCGTAACCTTATTCGAGAAGGTAAAACCTACCAGATCCCCTCTGCCATGCAAACCGGGAAAAAATTTGGTATGCAAACTCTTGATGATGCTATCCTGGAACATTTGCAGAACAAGCGCATATCACCTGAAGATGCCTACTCCAATTGTATTGAAAAGGGGAAATTCGTCCAATTCCTCAAAAAGCCGCCTTCTGATTTCACTGATGCGTAGTTTTGTCATTTTGAGTGTCAATTTGCAAATATTAATAGTTAAATTCAGCTGTTCAAGTTATTATTGAAAACAGGTAACTACTCACACTTAAAACTTGTCACCGTGAAAAACACTGAACTGTATGACACCGCTTCGCTGTTATTTACAGGATGCCGGAGAGTTTCGTCACCAGACCGGTGCCGCCATAGTCATACGTAAGCCGGGCTGATGGCAGCGGTAAGGGCTCACTCAAAAATAAATTAGTAGCGAATGCGAAGTTATTTTTGAGTGAGCCCTAAGCCCTAAGTCCTAATGAGCCTCCTAGACTTCGAAGATTCGGTGCCCTGTGAGCAGTAACGAAAATAGAAGGGATCTTTATTCCCTGCCAACAGCAACCTCAGGAGAAGCATCTTGGCTATTCATCCCAGGGCAGGACAACCTGCCGAACTTAACGATTTGTGTAATATCCCCCGGCTTATTTCCGCGTATTTTCAGTATAAACCAGATTTAGATATTGCCGGACAAAGGGTTGCCTTCGGCACCTCGGGGCATCGGGGAAGTTCTTTTAAGAGAAGTTTTAATGAAGATCATATTATGGCCATATCCCAGGCTATTGTTGAGCATCGAGCCGACAAGGGGATTACCGGGCCGATGTTCATCGGGGTGGATACCCATGGACTTTCCGAGCCGGCCTTTGCTACCGCGCTGCAGGTGTTTGCTGCCAATGGGGTTGAGGTTCGTTATCAGCAGAATCAAGGCTATACTCCTACGCCATCAGTCTCCCATGCTATCCTGGCCTGGAACAGGGAAAATGTCGATAATCCGGCAGATGGTGTTGTTGTAACTCCATCCCATAATCCTCCGGAGGATGGCGGCTTTAAATATAATCCTCCTAATGGCGGCCCGGCTGACACTGATATTACAAATAGTGTTGAACTGCGAGCCAATGAGCTGCTTGCCGATGGTCTGGTTGCTGTTCGCTCTATTCCTCTTGCTGATGCTTTTGCTTCGCCCAGGGCTGTTCCCTGGGATTTTATTGAACCATATGTTGCTGATTTGAAGAATATTGTCAATATGGAGGCCATTCGTAAGGCTGGAATTAAAATCGGCGTTGACCCGCTTGGCGGTTCAGGAATCGCCTACTGGCCTGCCATTGCCAGGATGTACGATCTTGATATTGAAGTGGTTAATAAGCGGGTTGATCCCACCTTTTCCTTCATGACCCTGGACAAAGACGGCAAAATAAGGATGGACTGCTCTTCGCCGTATGCCATGGCTTCTCTCATTAAATTAAAGGATCATTTTGATATCGCGGTAAGTAATGATCCTGATTATGATCGGCACGGAATTGTTACCCGTAAATTCGGCCTGCTGAACCCTAATCATTACCTGGCTGTGGCCATTGGCTATCTTTTTACTCATCGTCCGGAGTGGAACAGTGAGTGCGCGGTTGGCAAAACCGCAGTGTCAAGCTCAATGATTGACCGGGTCGCGGCAGGAATGAACCGGGAACTTAAAGAAGTGCCGGTGGGTTTTAAATGGTTTGTTGACGGTCTTTATTCCGGAGAATATGGTTTTGGTGGGGAGGAAAGCGCTGGAGCCTCCTTTCTGCGCCGGGACGGTACTGTCTGGACAACAGATAAAGATGGAATAATCATGGCACTGCTGGCTGTGGAGATTACTGCTGTTACCGGTAAAGACCCTGGCGAGCTTTACCAGGAATTAACGGAAAAATACGGTTCACCCGTTTATGAACGTCTGGAAGCTCCGGCTTCACCGGCGCAAAAGAAAGCCCTGGCTGATCTCAGTGCGGATGATGTTGAAGCAGACAGCCTGGCTGGAGAAGCAGTTGTCGCTAAACTGACTCACGCTCCAGGTAATAACGCCCCTATCGGCGGACTCAAGGTGGTCACGAAAAATGGCTGGTTCGCGGCCCGTCCTTCCGGTACAGAAGATATCTACAAAATTTATACTGAAAGTTTTAAAGGGGCAGCGCACCTTAAGCAGATACAGATTGAAGCAAAAGAGATAGTGAGCGGCGCTTTCAAGAAGGCCGGCTTATGATGGAACGTGCTTACTGTTTCGACGGTGTAACTGCTCTCAGGGCACCGAACGGAGTCGGTAAATGTTCGACTGGCACCCCAGCTTACTCCGCAGAAAGGGCATTCTCGGACAGCCTCCTGGGTGGTTAGCGAATATTAGGTGCCTACCCCCGTGAGTAGTTACTCGATGGTAAGCGCTCCATGAACACCACCCCGCAGGCGCTTCAACCCTTGTGATATACCGACGTGTTAGCGCCGGGCGTAGTGAACCTGCATGGCGGTGTCCCTGAATCCCTTACAGTTACGGGGTTGTCGCCTTCCGGGTGTACTTTGTTGAGCGCTATCCTTCGAAGCTGTCGCCACCGCTTGATCCCGCTAAAAATACATTTTTAACTCCCCATGTTTTTTTATCTTTTTTCATAATAGTTTTTTGACGCATATCCTATCGAAAATACAAACTTATTGTAGTGCCACGCTGAAGATAAAAGTTCAAAAGTGACGATTGTCCGGCTGCCGTTTATTCAGAAAATATTTGACCATTGCTCGTAAACCTTTTATCTACAGGCATAATTTTCAGGAGTGGCCAATTTGCTCATAACGACTATGGCCGCGACCTGATAATTTATGTTGTCAGGGGTAACCGTTTACCGGGGGCTACTTGTTTACATATAACTCCAGTCTGTAAGCGTTCTCCAGTGCCTTAGATTAGTTCAGTTGGGCCTGCGCCGCATACTGTTTCTATGTAAGCAGGCCCAGGTAAGCGAGGAACGAGACTCCGAATGAACAAAGAGGTAAGCACCCTTAAAAACAGGGCATAAACTCCGACTCCGTGAGGTGCTGGTGAACGCTTACCAATAAGTTATAAATTTCAATAAGTTATGTAAGTCAGGATGTTGAGTCAGTAAGTAAATGAAAAAATAACAGGACAAGAGTATGACAGCAGACAAAACAGCCTTTCTCTTTCCCGGCCAGGGATCACAGTATGTTGGTATGGGCCGGGAATTTCTTGAAGAAGATCAGCAATGTCGTGAATTACTTGACATGGCGGAAGATGTCAGTGGCTTTCCCCTGAAAAAATTATGCCTGGAGGGCCCCCTGGAGGAGTTGACCCGAACCCTGTATCTCCAGCCGGCCATGACCGTGATGAATCTTATCTGCCTTAACATGGTGGAAAAGGCTGGAATCAAGGCCGATTGTTTTGCCGGTCACAGCCTGGGAGAATATGGTGCCCTGGCAGCTGCCGGAGTTTTGAGTACGGAAGATACCATTCGGCTGGTGACGGAGAGAGGGAGGCTTATGGAAAGGGAAAGCGCGGCTAATCCGGGTTCCATGCTGGCAGCGTTGAAACTTGAAATCAATCAGGTTGAGAGAATTGTCGCCGGGCACAGTGAGCAGGGTATATTGACTGTGGCTAATTATAATTCAGCTAAACAGATTGTTGTTTCCGGTGAAAAACCGGCGCTGGCAGCTGCCGCGAAAGAGATCAGTAAACAGAAAGGCAGGGCCGTTCCCCTGCCGGTGAGCGGTGCCTGGCACAGTCCATTGATCGCCGGGGCAGTTGCTGATTTCAGCAAGGCCATTGCTGCCGCGGATTTTCGACATCCTGCCGGAACCGTTTTTTTTAATGTAACGGCCCGACCGGAGTCAGAACTTGCTAAGATACGAGATATTATGGCCAGGCAGATTTCTTCCATGGTCAGGTGGTTTGACATCATAATCAATATGTATCAGCACGGAGTTCGAGTCTTTATCGAGATAGGGCCGAAAAAGGTTTTGACCGGCCTGATGAAAAAAATTCTGCCAAAAGGCCATGATTGCCTGTGTCTTCAGGTAGACAGCCCGGAAACCCTGGTCAAGTGCAGGGAAGAAATAGATTCAGCCATACAGATAGCAATTTAAATAAAATCAAGCAGAGGTAACAAAAAATGACAGTAGTTAAAAATGGCGATACAGTACAGGTTCATTACACCGGTACCCTGGAAAACGGCGAAATTTTTGATTCATCCAGAGAACGGGATCCCCTGGAGTTTACCGTGGGTAGCGGCCAGATGATTAAAGGCTTTGATCTGGCAGTTGTCGGGATGGAACCGGGAAGCAGTAAAAAGATATCCCTGGCCCCTGAGGATGCTTACGGCCCCCGCAATGATGAGATGATTGTTGATCTGCTTAAAGAAAATATTGACCCGGCAATGGAACTTTCAGTTGGCATGAGCCTGCATCTTTCCGGCCCTGGCGGTCGTCCGGTTCCGGCTGTTGTCCATGAAATTCTTGATGACGTGGTAAAAATGGACATAAATCATCCCATGGCCGGCAAGACTTTGAATTTTGATATTGAAGTGGTTGAGATCAATTCCTAGGAGTCTGTCCGAGAATGCCCTTTCTGCGGAGTCTCGTACCTCGCTTACCTGCCCAACTCTGTGTTATTTTGAAAAAATAATGCTCCGGAAAGCGAGTTGGC
>JANTFJ010000043.1 GCA_024763495.1 Desulfobulbaceae bacterium
TGTATTATCGCGAGCGTTGAAACGGGCACATGGCGGCATCCCTGAAACGCTTACAGGCCGTGCCTTCTCAAAAGTCAAGGTGTGGTTTATTGATCGTGATCAATTTTACTGTTGATAATAATCATTATACTTTGGCGGTAAGCGTTCACCAGCACCTCACGGAGTCTACGCTTATCTCTTTGCCCATTTGAGCCTGCTTGAATAGCACCAGTATGCTAGGCAGGCACAGGTAAGCGAGGAACGAGACTCCGAATGAACAGGTAAGCACCCTTAAAAACAGGGCATAAACTCCGACTCCGAATATAAGGCACTGGTAAACGCTTAGAGACTTAAATGTTGCAAAGATTTACTCCCTGCTGAACGGTTACAAAATAAGGTAAGCGCTCCATGAACTCCACCTCGTGTGCGCTTCAACCGTGTGATATGCCGATATATTATCGCAGGGCGTGGAGTGCTATACATGGCGGTGTCCCTGAACCTCTTACAGTTATAGGGTTATCGCCGCCTGGGTGTACCTTGTTGAGCGTTATCAAAATAAGCTACCCGAATAGGAACAATAAAATAACCACCGGGTATGGTAACCAGGGAAAGAGAGGACGAGGTTTTTATTTCAGCGCTCAAGCCAGTTACGTCGTTCTTTAATAAACTCGTTAGCCAGGAAAGCTGCCCCGGTAACAATAAAAGCGGTGGCTGCTACAGCCGGGATCCAGCTCAGGGTTGTGCCTGAATTTTTCTGACTGTTCTGCCTGTTCGGTAAATCACGTTTACAAAAACGACAGACCAGAGCATTGCTGTATATTTTTTCCTTGCAAAATGGGCATATTCGATATTCCATATTGCAAATGTATAATGATTATTTTCTCTTGTCAAGAAAAGGTAGCAGTCAGCAGGAATAGTAAATGCCAATATTTAAATTATCAGATTACCTTCTTTTCCCTCCCCCTGAACTTGCCCGCTATGACGGCTTACTGGCTGTGGGCGGTGATCTTTCTCCAGCCCGGCTCTTACTGGCCTATGAAATGGGGATTTTTCCCTGGTATACCGAGGATGATGTGGATATTCTCTGGTGGGCGCCGGATCCCAGGCTGATTCTTGACCTGGATGATTTTCACATTTCCCGCCGTTTAAAACGAGAAATTCGTAAAAATATTTTTCAGGTAACTTTTGATCAGAACTTCAGGGAGGTAATCATTGCCTGCGCCACCAGCAGACCGGATACCTGGATTATCCCGGAAATGCAGGATGCCTATTGTCATCTTCATGAACTTGGTTACGCTCATTCCGTCGAATGTCGGCAGGACAAGCGCCTGGTTGGTGGTCTTTACGGTGTTTCCCTGGGAGGAGTTTTTTTTGGCGAATCAATGTTCAGCCAGGTGGCAAACAGTTCAAAAATAGCGCTGGCCGGATTGGTTGGCCGGCTGAAAGAATGGAATTTTGATTTTATTGACTGCCAGGTGAAAACAGATCACCTTATCAGCCTGGGAGCCAGGGAAATTCCCGGCCCGATTTTTTTTAATCGGCTGGCAGCAAGCATGAGGCGGGCAAGCATAACAGGGAGTTGGCAGATTAAAGTTCCAGCAGCAGACGGCGGCGAAGTTCCGAACGAGGAACAGGGGAAGAATAATCAGCTGTAAAGCCTAGACGGAGGTGAAGGGCCAGGGCCGCGTTATTTTCCTTATCCGTATAAGAAATAATGGCGACCGCTCCATGACTGCGGGCATAATTAACGGCAGCCCGCAACAGTTCACTTCCGACTCCGTGCTGCCTGTAGAAGGGCAAAACACCAATACCCCGATTATACCAGATTGGCTTGTCAGCAGCGGCCTGGATGTGGATAAAGCCTATTGTTTTTTTGTAAGCGCTCCATGAACACCACCCCTCACACGCTTTAACCCTGCGATATACCGATGTATTATCGCTGGGCGTGAAGCACGCACATGGCGGTGTCCCTGAATCACTTACAGTTATGGAGTTGTCGCTGTCCGGGTGTACTTTATTGAGCGCTTTTGTTTTTTTATGAGCCCTGATTGCAAAAATAGCGTTGTTGGCCGGCCCGGCAACAAAAATGTTTTCTAATATGCTTTTTCGCCTGAACCGGCAGCTTCCGAAGACATTGGACCAGGCCAGGGCTAACTCTTCTATCTCTGCCGCCACAGGGTTTGATAGCAGCCGACAGCATGAATAAGCGTCCCGTCGTCCTGGCCGGTCAGCCCGCATCTACTTACCGAGAATTCCTTTTAAAAGTCTGCTGCCGACATCATCATCTTCTTTTGTCGCTTCCTGGCCCTTTTTTTTATCTTTATGGCCGGAAAGCAGGTTATTTAATTCTCTGCCGCCAATATCAATTATCACATTTTTAACTGCTACCTCGTCAAGCACCGGTTCAGGGTGCTGAACAGTTCCACCTACTTTAAAATTAAGCTCTGTCTCGCCATTTTCAGAGCTCATATATTTGGCAATAGAAAGATTTTTTTGCAGTTTCCGGCTTAATTCCGGCGACAATTTGAGGCTTAGCGGCAGGTTCAGTGTTCCTTTCTCCAGGCCGATTCTTCCCTTGGTCACGGCAGTAATATCCTTGCTGTGCATCGCACTTTTTAAAAGCAAGCCGCCATCCTTAACCTTCAGGTTTCCGGCGATTTCTTCAAAAGAAAATTTTTGTAAATCTTTGAGTTTCAATAAATTAGCCAGGGTTCTGGTCAGCCGGGTTTCTTGAATTTGTCCATCAAGCAGACTGAAATCACCATTTGCCAGCAATGTTTTACTTATCTGCGGCCAGCTAATACCACTGCCATTAAAGGTAAGGTTTGTCCGCATGGCTCCACTTAAATCTTTGAAGTCAATTTCGTTTATTCCGCTGATAAGTTGTTCAATTTTAATATTATCCACCTGGAGTTGTCCGTCATAAGCTAACCCTGGTTTGTTAAGATCAACCCTGGTTTTGCCTGTCAATTTGCCGCCGGCAGTATTGACCCCCATATCAGTTAAATTCAGGATGCCGTCAACAAGAGAATAGCGCATAAGAATATTGTTGATTTTCAGGCTGTTATAAGTACAGGTCTCAACCTGCATTTTGCCCTGGGCTTTAAGTCCTGCAGGAAAGGCCGCTGCCGGGGCGGATAAATTCATATTGCCGGCAGATTCGTCTTCTTTTTTGACAGTGTCTTTTTCCGGCCCGGCCAGTCCGGCCATAAGTCCCAAAAGATGGTCAACATCAAGTTCTTTACTGGAAATATCAAGTTTTATGTCTGGCGCGGCCAGGTAATCCGCCACGCTTCCTGCAAGCTGTATTTTTTCATTATCCAGGTCGGCATTAACATTAAAATTGATCTGCTGGTGATCAAAATGGGCCGTACCCTGGACATGTGGTTTAAGCTGCTGGTAGACAGCGTCAACAATAAAATTAAGTTCCCCGTTTAACTGCAGCGAGGAGAGGCCACCGGCAATATCAACTCCGATAACCGCATCGGTTTCTCCTTTTACCTCCGGCAGTTCTTTAAGTTCGTCACTTATCGTCAACCGGGCCTGGTTAATTGTAATTCTGTCAACCGTCAAGGCAATGGGCAGGGCCCCGGCCTGGATCGTTGGAGATGCCGGACCGGGACCCGGTTCATGATGATCACCGGCAGCAGCCAGCAGTGCCAGTGAGGAAAAATTAAAATTGCCCGCCGCGTCTCGATGAATGTTAATTTGCGGTTCCCGCAGCATAATTTCAGTAATTACAAGTCGTTTATGAAGCAGCGGCATAAGTTCATATTGTAAAATAAATTCTTTAATGCCGGCAAAGTCCTGTTTGCTGTCAGCTTCTTTGATTATCATGTTTTTGACGATAATTCCGCTGAACATCTTGACGGATATCCCGCTGATTGTAACTTGCCGCCCCAGCGCTTTTTCGGCCTGGGGAATAATAATACTTTTTAATTTGTCTTCACTCAAAAAGATATTAAGCAGAATTGTCAGGGAAAAAACAATACCGATGACCAGGATTGTTATTGTAGTAATTATTTTACCAAGTTTGCTCATGGTGTAACTCCATAAATTTATGTGGGAATTATATAGTTCTGATTTTAAGGCTTCACAGGTAAACTATATAATCAGGATACAGATAACTTTAGATTAAATCAATAGCTTAATCCTCAGCTTTTGGCGGGTTTTCCGTGAAACCAGGTAATTTCTTTCGACCGAAAAGCCAGACCGCGGCAATACTGATCTCGTAAAGAATTACCAGGGGGACGCCCATGAGCATCTGGTTAACAACATCCGGGGTAGGAGTAAGAATGGCAGCAATAATAAAAGAAATAAGCAGGGCGTATTTTCGATTTTTACGCAGGAAGGTGGTGTCTACAATACCGATTTTGGCAAGCAGCACCATGAAAACCGGGAGCTCAAAGACTGTGCCAAAGGCTATGAGCAAACGCAGAGAAAGAGAAAAATACTCTTTTACCGTGGGCAGGGCAGTTAGATAATCAGTGGAATAGCCCATGAGGAAACGAAAGGCCGGCGGAAAGACCACATAATAACCAAAGGCGGCCCCGCCCAGGAAACAGCAGGAAGAGAGCAGAACAAAGGGCAGGGCAATCCTTTTCTCATGCCGGTAAAGGCCGGGAGCCACAAAGGCCCAGATCTGCCAGAATATTACCGGCGAGGCGAGAAGAATACCGCTGGTCAGGGCTAATTTCAGATAAAAAAAAAGGCCTCCTGGTAGGAGGTAAAGATCAGGCTGGACTTATCGGGCAGTACGGAAAACAGCGGCTTGAAAAACCAGACGCCGATCTCCTCGATAAAGGAATAGGACAGGGCAAAACATACGGCCACAGCTGCCAGGGAAATCAGCAGACAGCGGCGTAGATCACGTAGATGTTCTGTCAGGGCCTGTTGATCTAAATCGTCCATTGTTAAATGTTCAGCAAAGGTAAAAATTAAAGGTAATTTTATAACTATTCAGCAAAGGGCAAAAAATCTACGGTACCCTGTAACCAGTTACAAATACAGAGATTAGCAATCATTAGTCGTAAATGTTCGGCTAGGAGGCTGTCCGAGAATGCAACATTTAAAAATTTTCATACCATATGTAGTAGTTGTCATAGCGAGACTATCAGCTATATGGTATAGTTTTTCCTGAGCTTTCTATTCTCGGACAGCCTCCTAGCACCCCACGGAGTCGGAGTTTATGCCCTGTTTTTAAGGGTGCTTACCTCTTCGCCCGTTTATGCGTGATTCACATAGTATACTATAGTGAACACGCCGAAGCCAATAAATCTGGGGCACTATCCGATAACTGCTGGAATCTGGACAATTTATATCACGTCATTCCGGCATGTATTTGGCCGGAGGTAAGCGAGGAACGAGACTCCGATCCGGAAAGCTGCTTAATGCCTGTAGATTCCGGCTGACTACATGCCGGAATGACGAAATGAGTGTCCAATTATGTAAATATTCGGGCTTGGTGAAAGCTACCCTTCTCTACCCCTTGATGTTATTCGGGCAGACAAAAATGGACGAAGTGGTAACGATTCCGTGAGGTGCGGGTGAAAGCTTACGTCCCTGGAGTCTGATAGCTGATTTTCAGCTAAACCGCAAGCAAAAAGAGTAAATGGTCAGCTTGCAATTGCTGTAAAAAAAAGGTATTGAATCTCCCATGCTTACTCAAAAACAAATCAGCCAATGTCAAACCGGCCTCATGGGCCTGAAAAACCCTGTTATGCCCCTTGTCCGGCTGATCCTGATGCTTTATCTCACCAGCCCCCATGAAACTATGGCATCACTGCTGGCAGAACTTGGCGAACCAATTGAAACCAATGGAATCATGTATGATAATCCCAGGGAACTGCTGCAGGGATATCTTGACATTCTGTCCATTTTTGAACGATGCAAAATGCCGGCCTCACCGGCTCGAATCCTGCTGGATGAAAATTTGCAGTACCTTGACCGGTTTGACGCCCTTGACTGCTGGGTGGCCCAGGAGATAATCAATCGCGAACTGGAAAGGATCAACAGTCAGCTCTGCGGTCCCTGTCAATGCACTCTGTGCTGTGTGGGCCCGGATGATGAATTAAATCAGGATTTTTTCGAGATTCCCCTGATGGATCAGGAAATTTCGCTGTTTGCCTTAACCAGAATCGACAGCCGGGAAATCCGTAACACAATTTCCCTGGCTGAGCCGCCTTTTGCTCCCGGCGGTCGGCCTTTCTATGATGAGCCCTCCGCTCTCTATCATTGGCGTAACGGCTGGAGCCTTATCCTGCCCAGAAACAGCCATTGCCCTAATCTTGATCCAGCCGGCGGCGGATGTAAAATTTATCTCCGCCGGCCTGAGGTCTGCCGGCGGCCCCAGATTTTTTCTTATGTTCTGGAACACTACGAAGAAAAGGATCAGGAGTATGATGGAAAGCAGTTGCCCGCCTTTGTCGCCCGTAAAAAAATACTGGCGATCTGGGATTGTCCTTATGTCCAGCAATTTCAGGAAGAGATAAGCCGCTATGCTGAACTTTGTGACCTGGAACCGATATTTAAAAAAAATAAAGGTTAGCAGTGCATGTTAACCGCTTTACCCTGCCTGAATAGTTACCAGTAGGCTGTCCGAGAATGCCCTTTCTGCGGAGTCTCGTACCTCGCTTACCTGCCCAACTCTGTTTTATTTTGAAAAAATAATGCTCCGGAAAGCGAGCTGGCGAGACTCCGAGATATCAACTGTATGGCTGTGCTTATTTTTGCAAAATGCCTCGGAGTCTGGCGCTTACCTGATTTGATAAAAAATGTGTAACTACTCATGAGGTAAGCGTCCTAACTTCGCTAAACCCTGTAATTGTAACCAGTTACAAAAATGTCTATTCTTGGACAACCTCCTGGAGAACAAAGTGTATACCCACCTGAACTTAAAAATTAAAAAATGCGTAATGACCTTATACTGATTACCGGGGCTGATGGATTTATCGGTCAAGCCCTGGCAAGGCGTCTGGCTGATGACAACAGGCGGCTGGTACAGGTAGTTCGTAAGCTGGATAACCCTGCCTGCCCCGGCATTTTTTCGCCGTCAGGTACGATTGACGCTCATACCGACTGGGGGGACTTGCTGGCCGGGGTTAAGGTCGTTGTTCATCTGGCCGCCAGGACTCATGCTCTGGCGGAAAAAAAACCTGACGACCTGGAGGCTTTTAGAGAAGTTAATGTAGCCGGAACCCTGAACCTCGCAAGGCAGGCAGTAAAAGCCGGGGTTAAACGTTTTATTTATTTAAGTAGTATAAAGGTAAACGGCGAACAGACCGGAACAAGGCCATTCCGGGCAGCTGACCCTCCGGCACCGGTTAATGCCTATGGCCGGTCAAAGTTTGAAGCGGAACAGGGGCTGGATGATATTGCCCGACAAAAAGACCTCGAAGTAGTGATTATCCGTCCGCCCCTGGTTTATGGGCCGGGGGTAAAAGCCAATTTCCTCCGCCTGCTGAATCTGGTCAGGCAAAATCCTCCTTTGCCCCTGGGCCTGGTCAAGAACCAGAGAAGCATGGTTTACCTGGAAAATCTTGTAGATTTAATCGCCTATTGTCTAAGCCATCCGGCCGCCCCCGGCGAAATTTTTCTGGTAAGTGATGGCCGGGACTTATCAACCCCGCAACTTTTTGAACAACTGGCAGTTAACCTGAACCAAAAGGCCAGGTTACTGCCTGTGCCGGTTACTCTCCTGCGCCTGGCCGCTAAATTGCTGGGCCGAGCCTCGGATTTTGACCGTCTATGCGGTTCTCTCCAGGTAGATATCAGCAGGACCCAGCGCCTGCTTGACTGGCAGCCGCCCTTTACCCCTGAAGAGGGCTTATGGCAAACCGCGAGATGGTTACAGGGGAAAAAATAAGGGCTCGCTCAAAAATAACTTCGCATTTTAAGGCACAATCTGAACATTTAGAAAAGCGATCTGCAATTATGCAATCCAGAGGCGTAGCTTTGCTACGCCTGCGGTTGCATGCAATTAGATCCCTTCTCTACATGTCCACATTACACCTTATCTCTACTAATTTATTTTTGAGTGAACCCTAAGCTTTATCTTTCACCCCGGCAATAATCTTATCAACTTCAGAGCCCCCAAGTACTTCTTTTTCTTCGAGAGCTGCTGCCAGGGTGTCAAGAGTTTTCTGTTTTTTGCTTAAAATTTCCATGGCCCGGCGGTGGCCTTCCTCCACCAGATTCCTGATCTCTTCATCAATTATACGGGCAGTTTTATCGCTGAAATTTCTTTCTTCCTGCCCGGAAACCCCCAGATACATCAGACGCTGTTCTTTGCCATAGGTCAGGGGGCCGAGCTTATCACTCATGCCCAGCCGGCAGACCATGTTATGGGCAACTTCAGTAGCCCGTTCCAAATCGTTTTGCGCTCCGCTGGAAACATCGCCGAAAATTAATTCTTCAGCACTTCTGCCCCCGAGAAGAATTGCAATCTGCTCCTCGAGTTCCTTCTTGGTGGAAAGAAATTTTTCCGTCACCGGCAGCTGGAGAGTATAGCCCAGGGCCGCTACCCCCCGGGGGATAATAGAAACCTTATGTACCGGTTCGGCAGTCGGCAGGCTCTTGGCCACCAGGGTGTGACCTGATTCATGATAGGCAACCCGCTTTTTTTCCGCTCCGTTCAATGTTCGATGTTTCTTTTCCGGCCCGGCGATTACCCGGTCAATCGCAGCCTCAAAATCAGCCATGATAATATGATCATGCTTTTCCCGTACTGCGCCGATTGCCGCTTCATTGGCAATATTTTCCAGATCTGCGCCGACAAATCCGGGTGTTCGCTGGGCAACCACTCGTAAATCGACATCAGTTGCTATTTTCATTCCCCTGGTATGAAGTTTTAATATTGCCAGCCTGGCCTCAAGATCAGGCTTGTCAACGATAATCTGCCGATCAAAACGACCAGCCCTCAGCAGGGCCTTATCCAGGATTTCCGGTCGATTCGTGGCCGCCATAACCACAACCCCGGTAGAGGTGTCAAAACCATCCATTTCGGTCAGCAACTGGTTTAAGGTCTGTTCCCGTTCATCATGACCACCCATTGCCGGCCCTATTCCCCGGGCTCCGCCAATAGCATCAAGTTCATCAATAAATATAATGCACGGCGCTTTGGCCCTGGCCTGTATAAAAAGTTCCCGTACCCTGGCGGCCCCGACACCGACAAACATTTCAATAAATTCCGAACCGCTTATACTGAAAAAGGGAACCTTGGCCTCACCGGCTACAGCTCTGGCCATCAGGGTTTTTCCGGTTCCAGGCTGCCCGGCCAGCAAGACCCCCTTGGGCATTCTTCCACCCAGGCTTTTTATCCGCTCCGGTTCCTTGAGAAATTCAATTATCTCCATCAATTCCTGCTTGGCCTCTTCAGAACCTGCCACATCGGCAAAGGTAACATTGAGATCAGACTCGGCATGAATATGAACCCGGTTTTTACCGATATTAAGAAAATTTTTCCCCGGCCCCATTTTATTTAACATCCAATGCCAGACAAGAAATAAAAGTCCAAAGGGCACCACCCAGCTGAAAATAAAGGTGCGAAGCCAGTTATCGCTCTGCCGTACCGTGTATTTAACCCCGTTTTTCTCAAGATTCTGGGCCAGGTCATTGTCCCATAGCGGCACGGTAAAAAAATGACGAGGCTTGCCGCTTTTTTTGTCATTTATAGTTAAAATACCGCTTATCAGCTTGTTGGTTACGGTTGCTTCGGCGACCTCATGATTTTCCACATGACTCAGGAACTCGCTGTAAGGTATTTCTTCCTGGCGCATCTCGGCAAATCCCTGCCAGAGATACATGGAAGAAATAATAAATATGATATACATCCAGATGGTAAACTGGGGTTGCTGCCAGAATTTGCCTTCCGTGGGTTTGTTTATCTCAATGTCTGGTTTTTTACCGCTGGGGTTGAAATTAGTTTTTTTCATGTTCTCCATCCATCTTTAGGTCAGACAACGGTAGAATAAAATAAAAGTTATTGCCCTCTTCAGTGGCTTCACATCCAACCTTGCCGCCATGAACTTCAATCACCCGTTGAATAAAGGCAAGGCCATGGCCCAAACCAGCGATTCCCTCGCTGTTATCGGCTCGAACTCCTTCTTTGAAAATTTCAGTTCTTTGCTGGTCGGAAAGTGATGGGCCAGTAGTAAAGACATTAAATTTAATGCCTTTTCTTCCAGGCTCTGGAAAATCGTTGACCTTTTCACACCCATAGGCTACAGCTTTTCTTTTATGGCCATTACGATCTATTTCCCTGGTATATTTTACCGCGTTGGAAAAAAGATTAGCATAAACCTGGGATAACAGCCCTATGTCAACCATAAGTGGAAATTTCTGGCCTATCATATTCCTGGGTTTGTCAATGGTTATTCCCTGGTTCTTCAGGCGGGTGGCATACATTTCCAATTGAGGAATAACTATATCATTTTCAACCAGGCATTTCTGGGGCCGAACTACAAGATGACCCAGAGTAAAATGTTCTTCCCTGAACAGGCTCTCAAGGAAAAGAGATATCTGGGTATGATGTTTAAGTAATTCCTGGTGGCAGGACTGCAGGTCATTTTTTGCTGAAGCGCATTCAGCCAAGACCTGTTGACATTGACCAGGTAAGTTATCCATCCCCGGCAGGTTTTCAGCCTTCTGTTTAATTTTGTCAATCAGGTTTATTTTTTTTTCAAGTTTACGGAGCAGGTATTTAAAATACATATTGGGAACAATAACATTGTGTCCCATATCCCGGCCCAGAGAATTTAAAAAACGCAGATGTTCAAGATGCTGAACAGCTATAAGCCGGTTATTTAATTTGTAACCAATCCAGTTGGTCAGGGTCTCAAGAAATAACTGATCATGAAGAGATATTTTTTCCCGTGGATAAACGGCAAAGATGCCGAGTAGAGACTGTCCTGCAAAAAAAAGATCCGGCTGGAGCAGAGCATGGGGAAAAGGAGATGATTCCCTGGTGCCTGAATCTGTCTGCAGTTCTTGATCTTCTGCCGGAGGCCGGGGAAACAAGGGGTACAGTATGGTTTCTCCTGCCTCATATGTTTTATCTTTCTGGACAATTTCTGCAGGAGCAGGGGAGGGTGGGTTGATCAGGCCCTGTTCACTGTTGCAGACGCATTGCAGTTTGCCGTTTTTTTTATTTAAAAGATAAAAAGCGCCATGCAGTCGGCCCATGACAACCGGCATGGTAACGCAGATTTTAAAAAAATAGTCCAGGCTGGTTTCCGCCTGGATAACATCACAGAAAGATTTGAGCAGATCGTTGTGTAGAGGAGTAAAACAGCTCCGGGAAAATGTTTCTGTTTTTTCGAGCAGCCTTTTGAAAATAGACTGCAGAGCCGGCGCTATTTCTGTTTTATCATTTTTCATTTCGTGGTCTCCGAATATTAATGCCTTACAACTGAAAATCAGTGATAATGCACTTTTGAAATTCTGATAGTCTTTGCCGGGTATGCGGTTTCGAAAATTAAGCCGGTTAAGGGGTTGTCGCCGCCTGGGTGTACTTTATTGCTCGCTATTTAGAAACAGCAGTCAAGCTAATAAATATATATTGGTAGATAACATAAGACAGTTTTAAACAATTGTGAAGAAGTAAAAAAGGGGACGTTGTTGTTTTATTGCTTTAGCGGAGTAGGTGCGGTACAAATATTTTCATGCCCTGAAAACTACGCTTGGATATCCCCGGGTCTGCTTCAACATGTGATTGTTCGCGGTATGGAAAAAGCGGTTGACTTAGAGATATGGAGCTGGAAAAAGGAGCGCAACATTGACAACCAGACCAGACTATTATGTTGTTAAGTATACATATTATGGAATGGGTGGTAATCATGCAAATCACCAATATATCAGAGGCAAAGGCCAGCTTGTCGGCTTTGATAAAAACAGTTCAACAAACTGATAAACCAATCATAATCGATAGCGATCAATAAACCACACCTTGACTTTTGAGAAGGCACGGCCTGTAAGCGTTTCAGGGATGCCGCCATGTGCCCGTTTCAACGCTCGCGA
>JANTFJ010000044.1 GCA_024763495.1 Desulfobulbaceae bacterium
TTTAGCAGACCTACGGTTTGGGTGCCACCACATATGGAGAAGTTACCAAAAATCAAAACAAAAAATTGTTTAGACAATGGCTTTAAGCGCCTAATATTCGCTAACCACTAATTTGTAACTGTTTGCAGGGTACCGTAAATTTTCGTGGCCAGTCCGGTGCCGTGTATATGTCATACGTAAGCCGGGATGGACGCGGAAATATGCGGTGCCCGGTGAGCAGTTACCTTTATTAAACGCTATCATCTTCAGGGTATGATAAACAACCGAAAAATTCAACTCCTTAAGCAGATAAATATTAAATTCTTAGAGGATGTTTTCTCAATGCCATTAACTCAGCACTCGCTCAAAAACAACTTCACCTTACACCTCGTCTCTGCGAATTTATTTCGAAGCGTACCCTTAAGCGGTAATTGTAACCATCATGTAACTATTCAGCCGCACCTCACCGAGTCGGAGTTTATACCCTGTTTTTAAGGGTGCTTACCTCTTCGCCGATTCAGGCCTGCTCTAGCAGCACAGGTACGCTTACTATTCCTGAATGGTAACTACTCAAGGGATAAGCACCTGAACTTCGCTAACCCCCGTAATTGTAACTGTTTACAGGGTGCCGGAATGACGAGCGAGTTTTATTGGTGATGTTATATGACTTCAAATACTTATCTCAAGTCAGAAAGTTGAGTTAGGCGCTTATTCCATGAGAAGTTACCTTAAGTTAATTATTACATAATTTGCCCATGTCCTACTTTAATCTTGCCGAAGAAACTGAAAAAATATTTGCTCCAGCCGGAATTTTATCCAAAAAATTACCTGGATATGAATCCCGGCCCGGTCAATTGACCATGGCAGGCGCAGTGGCCCGGACTCTGGAAGATGACCGGCTTGATAACGAGGCAGGGCAAATGGGCCTGAAACTGGCAGTAGAGGCTGAAACCGGTATCGGTAAAACTCTGGCCTATCTTGTCCCCTCGGTATTGAGCGGTCGTAAAATAATTATTTCAACCAATACCCTGAACTTACAGGATCAGATCCTCAACAAGGAGATTCCTTTTATCCGGCGTAATATAGCTCCTGATCTCACTGCCCTGTGCGTCAAGGGCCGCCGGAATTATCTTTGCCTCTACCGCTGGAAACAGCTACATGCCTCGCCTCAGCTGAATCTATTTGAAAAAAGTGAGGATATTAAAGCCCTGGAAGACTGGCTTCAGGAGACAGGAACAGGTGACCGGTCCGAGCTGGACTGGCTTGCCGACAACGCCCCGCTCTGGTTTGAAATCAGCGCTGACAGCAGCCAGTGCCTGGGGGCTGACTGCCCGGAAGGAGAGGCCTGCTTTTTAAATCGACTGCGCAAAAAAGCGGCCCGCTCTCAACTGCTCATTGTCAACCATCATCTCTTTTTTTCCGACCTGGCCCTGCGACGTTTTGGTTTCGCTGAAGTCTTACCCCGTTACGAATCTGTCATTTTTGATGAAGCTCATCACCTGGAAAATATCGCTACCCGTTATTTCGGCATCTCATTCAGCCACTACCAGGTAATTGACCTGGTCAGGGATATTGACAAACTGGTCCTGGAAACAAAAGGCGGCAAGGCGGACAAAACAGTCCAGCTTGCCCGCAGTCTGGCAGCCCAGGCAGATCATTTTGTGACAATTTTTCCCAGGGAACAGGGCAGGTTTCCCTTGCTGGAGGCCCTGGAACAGGCCCCGGACTGGCAAAAGGAAATGCAGTCCCTTGAACAGCGGTTTGAATCACTGGCCGGGCAGCTGGAAATTATGTCCGGGATCAGTGATACCTGGAACAATATGCTGCGTCGTTGTAACGAATTACGGGTAAATCTCAGGGCCACGGCAGAAGAGCAGAGAAGTGGCTATGTTTACTGGTTTGAACGGCGGCAGAAGACTATAACCCTGTCAGCTTCACCAATTGAAATTGCCTCTGACCTCCAGGAATTCCTTTATCTTCAGGTCAGGAGCATTGTTTTTACTTCGGCAACCTTGACTGCCGGCAGCAAATTTAACTATCTCTTTGAACGATTAGGCCTTGATCGAGAAACTGATACTCTCCGGTTGCCGACTCCATTTGATTACCGGAATCGAACCCGTTTGTATATCCCGGAAAATAATTTTCCTCAGCCCGCGCAACCCGGTTATCTGCGGGCAATGCAGGAAAGAATAACAGCTATTCTGCGCCTGACCAGGGGCCGGGCCCTGATACTTTTTACCAGTATCAAGGCCATGCAAAAAATGTATGAATATCTAAACCGGAAACCGGACTATCCCCTCCTGATGCAGGGAATGAGCCCAAGGGCATCTCTTCTTGAACAATTTCAAAAAGATACCCATTCAGTGCTGCTGGCGGTAGCTAGTTTCTGGGAGGGAGTAAATGTGCCGGGAGAAACACTTTCCTGCGTGATAATCGACAAACTTCCTTTTGAAGTTCCCAGCGATCCTGTTATCATGGCCAGAATTAAGCTGATTAGAGAAGATGGAGGTAATCCTTTTTTCGATTTTCAGATTCCCAGGGCCATCTTGACCCTGCGCCAGGGAATAGGGCGTTTAATGCGTTGTGCCGGAGATCAGGGCTTACTGGTGATAATGGATGTCCGGCTCTTTACTAAACAGTATGGCCGTTTATTTTTAAAAAGTCTGCCGGAAAGTCCGGTGATCCGCGATCTTGTGGAGGCAGGTCAATTTCTGGAGCGCTGCTGAATGGTTATAGAGCCGCTCCGGAGGCTAAACCGGCAGGGATGGATCAAATTTTTTCCAGCCACTCCCTGCAGGAAAATGAGAGTTGTACTTCCCGGTACTGCCGGGATATTTTCACGGTAAAATTTGCTGCCTATGGAGAACTGTTACGACTATAACCAGATATAAAAATCTGGTAATCGTTATTTATTGTAAGGGGTTCAGGGACAGCGCCATGGGCGTGCTCCACGCCCTGCGATAATACATAGGTATATTACAGGGGTGAAGCGCGTGCATGGTTATGTTCATGGAGCGCTTACCTTTTGATCAAGGGAGGATAATCAGGTGGACAAAGACGAATTGCTCAGCCTGCTGCAGCCGGAATCGGCAAAAATTAACCAGGCCATGGAGCAGGAGTTGGCGGTCATAGAAAACCCTTTGCTGGCTAAAGTAATTCATTACGCTATTTTTAATGGCGGCAAACGGATCAGGCCGATTTTGACTGTTTTATGCGCCAGGCTCTGTGTTATTGATAAAATACCTGAGGGATTTGCCTCGGAAGAGGAACTTGTCGCTCCGGAAAATCTTTATCGGCTGGCAACTGTTTTTGAATATCTCCATGGTGCCAGCCTGCTTCACGATGATGTTATTGATAATGCCGGAACCAGGCGGGGGAAAAAAGCGGCCAACCTCAAGTTTGGTGTAACTCCAGTAATTCTTGCCGGTGATTTCCTTCACTCCCTGGCCATGACCCTGGCTGGACAAATTGGCGGAGTGCAGCTTCAGGCCGCAGTAGGACAGGCTGTCAGCGCCATGATTGAAGCGGAATTTCTGCAGCTTGAGTCAGTAAGCGCACAAAAGTTATCCGAAGAAAATTATTTTCAAATCCTCCGGGGCAAAACCGGGGCTCTGATATCCACGGCCTGCCTGGGCGGTGGTATATATGAAAAAGCAGCTGATGAAAAACAGCTCGCGGCCCTGAATCTTTACGGAAATGCTCTTGGCCTGGCTTTTCAGGTGACAGACGACCTGCTTGATTATCTGGGCGACAGCTCTAAAACCGGTAAGGCTGTAGGTAATGATTTTGTTGAGGGAAAAATGACTCTTCCTCTTATTCATGCCTTGAACGTCGCAGAGGAAAAGGAAAAAAAAGAATTTCTTGAAATTTTAAATCAAGGAGTGGAACAACGGATAGCTCATATTGACGATGCTCGATTTTTTATTGAACAGCATCATGGGTTCAGCTACGCGAGAGAGATGGCTGAGACCCTGGTTGAAACAGCAGTCGGGGCCCTGGATATTTTTCCGGACAGCCAGGTTCGAAATGTACTGAGTGGACTTGCCGGTTATGTTTTGACCAGAAAAAAATAAAGTGGCAGATGGCTGGAAAGAAAAAAATTAAGAAGAAAAGAAAAATCGATTTTGCCCTGCTGATTCTGCTTGTAATTGTGCTTGCCGGCTCCCTGGGCGCGACCGGTTACCTTATTTTTCTCTGCCCGGGAAGTGATTGGAAAATTTCAGGGCCGAGAGTCGCAACTGTTCATAAAAAACCGGCTCAGGTTGTCTATGAAGAACCTGTTGCTGCCGATAATTACGGCCACCTGATTATTCCCGGCCGCTACAAAGAGGCTGTTGCCCCGGGCAAACAGCCACTGGTGGCGATCATTATAGATGATATGGGTTATAAGAGCAGGGTTCCCGACCAACTCCTTAATCTTGATCTTGACATTACTTTTTCTTTTCTGCCCCATGGCCCCCATACTGACACCCAGATGCGGAAAGCTGCCGGCCTTGGCCGCGACATAATGCTGCATCTGCCCATGGAAGCAGAAGATTCCCGTTGGGATCCAGGCCCTGGCGGCATATTTACAACAATGAATAAAAATCAGCTGCGGAACGTGTTCCAGGAAGACCTGGCAACTGTCCCCCTGGCTATCGGGGTAAATAACCACATGGGTTCCAGGTTCAGCTCAGACCCAAAAGCCATGACGGAGATTTTAGATATTATTGCCGGACATAATCTTTTTTTTGTTGACAGCTTGACATCCGCTCATAGCGTTGGCTGGAAACTGGCCCGGGAAAAAGGGATGACAACCGCTAAACGAAATGTTTTTCTTGATAATGATCAGGACATGAAAAAAATAACAGCCCAGCTGGATGCCCTGGTTCGCCTGGCCCGAAAGCAGGGCCGCGCCATTGGCATTGGTCACCCTTATCCTGCTACCCTGGCAGCCCTGAGCAGCTACCAGGACAAGCTGCGAACCCGAGTTAAGGTTGTCGGTGTCCATTTGCTGGTGGAATAATATCCGGACTGGGGTAGAGAAAGGTAACTTTTACCCAACCCTAATATTTACAAAATAATAAAATTTGTCTGCAATTTTATTTGACAAATCAACGAGTAATTTTAGAACAAAGATAAATATTCTGTACCTTGTGAGCAGTTACGCTGGATTGATATTTAAAAAATGGATTCAATCATCACCTTAACTACTGATTTTGGCCTGGAGGATGCCTATGCCGGAATTATGAAGGGTGTTATCCTCGGCAGAGCGCCAACAGCAAAAATTGTTGACCTGACCCATCTTATCCCGCCCCAGGATATAAAACGGGCTGCGCTGCTGATAAAATCAGCCGGCCCGAATTTCCCCCCGGCCACTATTCACCTTATTGTTGTCGATCCGGGAGTGGGCTCCGACCGAAAAATAATTCTCCTGAAAAATAACGATCAGCTGTTTTTAGCCCCGAACAATGGTGTTTTGACCTTTTTGTTCAACGAGCAGAGCCAGGCCTACGAGGTAGCCGACAAAAATCTTTTTCCGGACAAAATCAGCAAAACCTTTCATGGCCGCGATATTTTTGCTCCCGTGGCAGCAGCTCTTGCCAATGGACTTAATCCTGCCGATGTTGGCCCGGAAATTGCTTTTAATCAATTAATTAAATTCTCATGGCCAAAAATTAAAATCAGCAAAAACGAGGTAAAGGGAAAGGTTGTATACATTGATCACTTTGGTAATTTAGTCACCAATATTTATTTCAATCTTCTTTCCGGAATTCTTCAGCAGAATCCGAATGGCCTGAATGTGAAAATTAACGGCAAGCTGATCGAAAAAATCAGTTCCTGTTACCGGGAAGGAAAGGAGGCACAGTTGATCGCCCTGTTTAACAGCGATAATTATCTGGAAATATCGCTGGTTAACGGCAATGCGGCCAGCGAAGTAAGCGGTAATGTGGATGACGAGGTGAAATTGTACCCGGCAAAATGACTTTTCAGCGGATTATTAATTTTTTATTATCTTAACAAAAAAAAAATCGCTATAATTCTTTACAAATGTTTTATTTGCAATTAAAGTATTTTATTAAATATTTAACAATGGTATAAAGCAACAATGGAAAATCAACAAATAAAAAATGGTCAAGAAACGCAAACGCTTTCTGCGGATGAAAATGAAGAAGTTGTTGCCATTGCAGCCCTCTTAAAGACAATGTCTCATCCAATTCGTTTGAAAATTCTCTGCCTTCTTCAGGATAATGAAATGACAGTCGGGGATATTCAGAGTGAAGTTAAAACAACAAATGCTAATGTCTCTCAACATTTGTCTATTCTGCGTAATCATGGAATCATTATTTACCGTAAGGATGCTAATTTCATCTATAATCGAATTGCCGACAATCGTATTCTTAAATTGATCCAGACCATGCATGATCTTTTTTGTTCGCGGCATTAGCCGGCTGTCCCGTTTTTTTTAAGTCCGTATTGTCTTAAAAAAATGGTAACTATTCAGCTGCACTTCATCTGCGCACGATCAGGCTGTCTTACATGGCACAAGTATGCTGCACCAGCCAGATCAAGCACAGCTAAAGCACACGGAGTCTCACTTGGTTCGCTTACCTCTGAACAGTTACAGCACAGTGGTTTGGGTAGTTTTTTGCCCTTTGCTGAATAGTTACAAAAAATGCTGCCGCAAAGCGAATAAAGACAGGGTAGCGCTCGCTAAAGTACACCCAGGCGGCATCATCCCATGATGCTGTAAGGGCTTTCGCCGCCATGTACGTACTTCTATGCCCAGCCATAACAGGTCGGTATATTACAGGGTTGAAGCGCCCGCATGGTGGTCTTCATGGAGCGCTTACCCGGTGAGTAGTTACATATTTTGATAAACATTTAACCTGTGATCGTTTACGAAAAAATGTCTATTCTCGGACAATAGCCTGGATTATTCCCGCAAAATGAAAATCGGCAGCCGCTTTATACAGTTTTCTATCCTGAGTCCAAGGTTAGTAACTGCCTTAATGATTATTATTGTCCTGGGGCTAGGGGCTTTGATAGTCAAGGTAAAGGTTGATACTGATCCGGAAAACATGCTGAACCAGGATGAAGCTGTTCGTGTTTTTCATAATCACACCAAGAAAGAATTTAATCTTTATGATGTCGTTGTCCTGGGAGTTGTTAACGACACTCATCCCGACGGAGTTTTCAATCCGCAGACCCTGCGGCACGTTTTTGACTTGAGCCGATTTGCCTCAACCCTGGTTGACCCGGATGATCCTGCTGTCCGGGTTGTAGCCCATGACATCATTGCTCCTGATAATGTAGACACCATTGAACAGGCCGGGGCCGGCCAGGTTCGTTTTGACTGGCTGATGAAAAAGGTTCCTCAAAGCCGGGAGGAATGTCTGAGGATTCGTGAGCTGGCAATGGACAATCCTCTCCTTAAAGGAACATTGGTCGCGGAAGACGGCCAGGCAATCGGCATTTATCTGCCGATAACATCAAAGACGTTCGCTCATGAGGTCAGTCAACGCCTGAAGGATAAAATTAAGAGCTTCACTGGTGATGATCAGTTTTTTATCACCGGGTTGCCGGTTGCCGAAGATACATTCGGCAAAGACATGTTTATCCAGATGGCCATCTGCGCGCCCCTGGCCATGATTGCTATTTTTCTGCTCATGCTGATCTTTTTCAAAAAAATCAGTATGATTATTCCTCCGCTTATTATTGCCATGTTTTCGGTAATCTGCACCATGGGCCTGTTGATCGGCACCGGAAATACTCTTCATATTATGAGTTCGATGATCCCTATCTTTCTCATGCCCATTGCCGTTGTTGACAGTATTCACATTCTCTCGGAATTTTTTGACCGCTACCAGTTGAGCGGAGATCGCCGCAAAACTATTGAAGAGGTGATGAATCATCTGTTTATGCCCATGCTTTATACCTCCCTGACTTCCACAGCCGGTTTTGCCTCCCTGGCCCTGGCTCCTATTCCGCCGGTTCAGGTTTTTGGTCTTTTTGTGGCCTTCGGCATAATGCTGGCCTGGCTTACAACTATTGTTTTTATTCCTGCTTATGTAATGATGTTCAGCGAAGAAAGCCTGGCTGATTTCGGTATCCAGGATAATGCATCTAAAAGGCAGGGCTGGTTAAACAGCATACTGCTCAGCATGGGATCTTTTACCGGTAAACAGCCCAGGATGATTATCGGCGTAACTTTATTTGTAATTGTTATTGCCTCATACGGTATCAGCAAAATAGAGGTGAATGACAACCCGGTAAACTGGTTTACGGCTGATCATCCTATTCGGGTAGCGGATCGAGTATTGAATCATCATTTCAGCGGCACATATGAAGCCTATCTTGTCCTCGGCTCACAAGAATTGCCTCTAACCAGGCATGAGGCTGAAATTCTGTTAAAAAAAGAGCTGGATAAAGTGGCCGGCCAGGGTCCAAGAGAAAAACTGGTTGCCGGTGAGGCCGCATCGTTAATCAAGAATATTTCCGCCTCTGAGTCGTTCTCTTTCCTGGATCAGCTTGGGGAAAGCTGGCTTGCCCGGCAGGACGCGGCTGATGATGAAGGCTTTTATATCTGGGATGACATAATCAACAGCCTGGAACTGCTGAAAATCCGGGATCAGGTTTTTAAAGAGCCTGAAGTGCTGCGTTACATTGAAAAACTGCAGGAACACCTGCAGCAAACCGGGGTAGTAGGGAAGAGTAATTCGGTCAGTGATGTGGTCAAAAAGGTGTACCAGGAACTTTTCGAGGGTAATCCTGACTATTTTCGTATACCTGACAATGTCAATGGCGTCGCCCAGTCCTTGATCTCGTTTCAAAACAGTCATCATCCTGATGATCTCTGGCATCTGGTGACTCCTGATTATAAAAAGGCTAATATCTGGATACAACTTAGCAATGGCGACAACAAGGTTATGGAATCAGTGGTAAGCGCAGTTGATAACTTCATGGTCGCCAACCCGCCGCCGGTGGAATTGAGCCATAAATGGGCCGGTCTTACTTTTCTTAATGTGGTCTGGCAGGACAAAATGGTTACCGGGATGCTAAATGCCTTTTTCGGTAGTTTTGTCACGGTTTTTATAATGATGATTTTTCTCTTCCGTTCCTTCTTCTGGGGATTGCTGGCCATGATTCCCCTGTCGGTTACCATTGCGTTTATTTACGGGGTAATCGGCTTGATCGGCAAGGATTATGATATGCCGGTGGCCGTACTTTCCTCGCTCACGCTTGGCCTGGCCGTGGATTTTGCTATTCACTTTCTTGAGCGCTCCAGGGAAATATACAAAAAAGTTGGATCATGGCAGGAGGCTAACCGCGAAATGTTTGCTGAACCTGCCAGGGCTATCAGCAGAAATATTATAGTCATTGCCGTGGGCTTTACCCCGCTGCTGGCTGCTCCCCTGATGCCCTATAAGACAGTGGGAATTTTTCTGGCCACCATCATGGTGATTTCCGGGATTTGCACCATGTTGATCCTGCCGGCGGTAATAGCTGTATTCCAGAAAAGACTTTTTTGATCCGGACGATATTTATGAAATATTTCAATTTGATTTTTTTGTTATCCGCCTTATCTATTCCTCTACTCTGCCGGGCGGAGACCTTAAGCATAGATGAAATAGTTGACCGGGCCAACAGGGTCGCCTACTATAGCGGAGACGACGGCAAAGCCGAGGTTGCCATGACCATTATAGATTCCCGGGGCAGGAAACGAATCCGTGAATTTATAATGCTCCGCCGTGATAATAAAGACGGCGGAGAACAAAAATTTTATGTCTATTTTAAAAAACCGGCTGACGTTCGGAAAATGGTCTTTATGGTTGATAAACATATTGACCGGGACGATGACCGATGGATGTATCTGCCCGCTCTTGACCTGGTGAAACGTATAGCCGCTTCCGACAAAAGAACCAGCTTCATGGGTTCGCATTTTTATTACGAAGATGTCTCAGGCCGGACAATTTTTGAAGACAGCCACGAACTGGTGACGGAAACACCTGAATTTTATGTCTTGAACAACATTCCCCTTGACCCGGACTCGGTTGAATTCGCCTCCTATAAAATCTGGATTAATAAAAAAACATTCCTGCCCATGAAGGCCGAGTATCTTAACAGGGAAGGCCGCCTCTACCGGCGGATAACAGCCCTGGACATAAAAGATATTCAAGGATACCCAACTGTGATTAAATCCCAGGTGGAAGATCTTGACGTCGGCGGCAAGACAATAAGTGTGTTTAAAAATATTAAATATGATATCGGCCTGAAAGAATCAATCTTCAGTGAACGTTATCTGCGACGGCCGCCACGGGAAGCCAGGCGCTAGAAAGAACCATGAAGTTTGTTTATGCAATTTTCTTGCTTATACTGCTGCCGGTAATTGCTGCGGCCCAGGGACTGAGTGACACAATTTATGATGCTTACGGAGTGGATTTCAATGGCTTTACCGAGCTTGCCAATGGTCGGCGGCTAAAAGATGATCCATACGAAAAAGATGTCTCTCTTGCTGATCTGCGGCTCCAGCTTGAACTGGCGAAGGATATGGAATGGGCCATTGTCAAGTTTAAGGGCGATATGCTCTGGGACATGGTAACTGAAAACCTGTTGGGCCGGTTACGGGAAGGCAGCCTGCTCTTTTCGCCCCTGGAAAGCGTAGATGTCAAAATAGGTCGCCAGGTGTTGACCTGGGGCACTGGAGACCTGCTCTTTATCAACGACCTTTTCCCCAAGGACTGGCAGTCATTTTTTATCGGTCGGGATGATGAATACCTCAAGGCTCCGTCCGACGCGGTTAAAATAAGTTTTTTTTCCGCGGCCTTTGATCTTGACCTGATCTTTACCCCGGTTTTTGACGGTTCTGATTACATTAAAGGATGCCGCCTTTCTTACTGGAACAACATGCTGGGCCGGACTGCGGGCCGGGATGCTGTTCTCCATGCAGTTGAACGGAGCAGCATGGGCCGTGACAGTGAATACAGTCTGCGCCTGTCAAAAAATATTAACAACATTGAGTTTGCTTTTTATGGCTATTCCGGTTTCTGGAAAACCCCGGAAGGCTATGACTACGAGCGGGACAAATTATACTATCCCCGCCTGTCAGTTTATGGCTTCAGCATCAGGTCAACACTTTGGGGAGGAATCGGAAATTTTGAAGCCGGCTACTGCGATTCCCGGGAAGATAGAAAGGGCAGAGACCCGTTAATCCGTAATAGCGAATACCGCTTCCTGGCCGGCTTTGAACGGGAGCTTGCCCCTGATTTTACTGGAGGATTCCAGTACTACCTGGAATGGATGGCAGATTATGAAAATTATCAGCAGACCCTGCCGGAAACTACGCCTCGTAAGGACGAATACCGCAATGTGTTTACCCTGCGCCTGACCAGGCTGCTGCTCAACCAGAATTTAAGCTTGTCGCTTTTCTGTTATTATTCGCCCACGGATGAAGATGCCTATCTTCGTCCACAGATTCATTATAAGGTCACGGACCAATGGGCCGTTGATCTGGGCGCTAATGTGTTTACGGGCTCGGAAAATCATACTTTTTTTGGCCAGTTTGATGATAATTCTAATATCTACGCCCGGCTGCGCTGGAGTTTTTAATTTTGTGTAACTGCTCACAGGACACCGAACGGAGTCGGAGTTTATGCCCTGTTTTTAAGGGTGCTTACCTCTTCCCGCGATCAGCCTGTCTTACATAGCACTAGGAGGCTGTCCGAGAATAGCGAACCTACTGCAAAATCGGATAAATTGGCCCATTTTTCCGCTAATTTTCTTTAAATAGCGCTGCTATTCGCA
>JANTFJ010000045.1 GCA_024763495.1 Desulfobulbaceae bacterium
TACTCGCTTGACGGGTATAAGTCCCTTAACAGTAGATGCAGATAGCGAACATAGTGAGACCTTCGAGTTGTTTATTTCAAAGAAAGTTTTCAATTTCCTGCCACTCTTTTCAGTACCCCCTTGAGGGGTGTAAAAAACACGAAAATTAATTCTAAGGGACTAATTTGTAACTGTTTACAGGGTGCCGGAGATTTCCACGATCAGACCGGCGCAGCATATGTAAGACAGGCTGACCGCGGGAAGATTCGGTGCCTTGTGAGCAGTTACGTTAAATCAATTAAACCAGTCTACCCACAAAACCTAAATGAAAGAAAACAATCAATTATTACGACAGCGGCGGCAGAAAGCCGACGACCTGGCAGCCCTTGGCGTTCCACTTTACAGTAACAATTTCAAGCCTACTCATCATATCAAGGACATCCTGCCTGAAGACATGGATAATCCTGAAGCCTCCCTTGAAGGCGGAACCCTGGCTATTGCCGGTAGAATTGTCGCTATGCGCAAGTTTGGCAAGGCTGCCTTTCTCCATCTCCAGGATGAGAGCGGGCGTATGCAGGTATATGTTAAGCGCGACACCCTGGGAGCCGATATATTTCAAATTTTTAAAAAACTGGATATCGGCGATATTGCCGGGTTCAGCGGCTCACTTTTTCGTACCAAGACCGGCGAGGTGACCCTTCAAGCTGTGACATTACAGCCAATTACCAAATCTCTGCGTCCTCTGCCGGAAAAATTTCACGGCCTGACCGATGTTGAAATCAGGTACCGTCAACGTTACGTCGATCTCATCGTTAACCCGGAGGTTCGTGAAACATTCAGGAAACGGGTGGAGATTATCAGGCTTATTCGTAATTTCATGGTTAACCGGGGTTTTATGGAAGTAGAAACCCCCATGATGCACCCCATTGCCGGTGGAGCTACGGCAAAGCCTTTTCAGACTCATCATAACGCCCTGGACATGACCCTTTATCTGCGGATTGCCCCTGAGCTTTATCTTAAAAGACTATTGGTCGGAGGTTTTGAGAAAGTATTTGAAATTAATCGAAATTTTAGGAACGAGGGCCTTTCCACCCGCCATAATCCCGAATTTACCATGCTGGAATTTTACCAGGCCTTTGCCACCTATGAAGAGCTGATGGATCTTACTGAAGAAATGATTTCCTGGATAGCCGCGGAAGTTACCGGCTCCATGTTGATTAATTATCAGGGCAGAGAAGTGGATTTATCTCCTCCCTGGAAAAGACTTACCATGGAGGAATCCCTGGTTGAAATCGGCGGTATTGAACCGGAAATTTTAACTGACGACACCAGGATTATCCAGTTTGCCAGGGACAAAGGCATTGAGCTTGACGCAAGCGCCGGCCCCGGCAAGGCCAGGAATGAACTTTTTGAACTACTGGTCGAGGAAAACCTGCTTGATCCTACTTTTATTACCGCTTATCCTACCGAAATTTCGCCTTTAGCCCGTCGTAATGAAAAAAACCCGGAAGTTACAGATCGCTTCGAACTTTTCATAACCGGTCGAGAAATTGCTAATGCCTTCAGTGAGTTAAATGATCCGGTAGACCAGCGGCAGCGCCTGGAAAAACAGATTGCCGAGCGCGGCGATGATGAAGAGATTTTTCCGGAACTTGACCAGGATTTCCTTCGGGCCCTGGAATACGGGATGCCGTCCGCGGCCGGCGAGGGCATCGGTATTGATCGGCTGGCCATGCTGCTGACCGATTCTCCTTCTATCCGGGATGTTATTCTCTTTCCTCATTTAAGACCGGAAAAAAAATAAATTTCGTATGGGTTTTGAGTCATTTATCTGTAGCCGCTATCTTAAGTCCAGGCGAAAGCAGGGCTTTATCTCCCTGATTTCCTTGATTTCTATTGTCGGCGTCGCCTTGGGGGTTACCGCCTTGATCGTGGTGCTGGCAGTGATGACCGGTTTTACCGAGGAATTACGTAACAAGATTCTTGGGGTCAATTCGCATGTTATTGTTCAGCGCCTGACAGGTTCCATTCACGATTATCAAAAGTTGCTGCCGGTCATCCTTAACCGTGAAGGAGTTATTGGCGTCACGCCTTACATTTACGCCCAAACCATGATCAGCAGCGGTGCTGACAGCACCGGAATTGTTCTGCGGGGAATTGATCCTAAAACAGCGTCAAGCGTCTTAAGTCTCTCCAGGCAGATGCAAAGCGGCAGCCTGCAGGAATTAAATTCCGATTCAACTCACAAACATAAAAGGCCGGGAATTATTATCGGCAAGCAGCTGGCCCGAAAACTTCGGGTTGACTGCCATGACAAAATCCGCCTGCTGGCCTCCTCCGGCCCCCTGACTCCCATGGGAGTAATTCCCAAAATTCTCAGCTGTGAGGTGGTAGGAATTTTTGATACGGGAATGTACGAATACGATTCTTCTCTGGCCTATGTCTCTTTAACTACGGCCCGCAATTTTCTCAATATTGGTAATGAAGTACATGGACTGGAATTAAAAATAAGTGATATTTATCAGGCTGGGGAAATAGCCCATTCCCTGATGAAAGTTCTGGGGCCGGGTTATGTGACCAAGGACTGGATGATGATGAATAAAAATCTGTTTTCCGCCTTAAAGCTCGAAAAAACCGGGATGTTCATTGCCCTGGTACTGATTGTCCTGGTAGCGGCTTTTAATATTATCAGTACCCTGATTATGGTGGTCATGGAAAAAACCAAGGATATTGCTATCCTTAAATCCATGGGCGCGACTTCCAGAAGCATAATGCGGATTTTTATTTACGAAGGGCTGATTATTGGGTTAAGCGGTACCTTTTTCGGGGTTGGCGGGGGCCTGGGGATCTGCAGACTTCTAAGCCGTTATCATTTTATTAAACTGCCAAGTGATGTTTATCCCATGACCACCCTGCCGATAAAAATTCTTCCTCTTGATGTCACGGTCATTGCAGTCTCTGCTGTACTGATCACCTTCCTTGCCACCCTTTATCCCTCCTGGCAGGCATCCAGGGTTAATCCGGCAGAGGCTTTAAGGTATTAACAGCTATGACAAATCAGGGATTTAAAGCCTGTAAAATCCACAAAGTATTTTTTGACGGCTCTAGAAAACTGGAGGTTCTGAAAGGAGTTGATCTGACCCTGCGGGCTGGGGAAATGGCGGCAGTTGTCGGCGTTTCAGGCACCGGCAAAACCACTCTGCTCCATATTTTAGGAGCTCTTGACCGCCCGGATCAGGGCGAATTGCTATATAATGGTGAAAATATTTTTCGTCTTGATGATGCTCGTCTTTCCTCTTTTCGCAATCAGACGATTGGTTTTGTCTTTCAGTTTCATCATCTGCTGCCGGAATTTACCGCCCTGGAAAATACAATTATGCCTGGTCTGATTGCGGGTGAGAATTTACAGAAGCTGACAGATAGAGGCCATGACCTGCTCGCCAGGGTGGGACTGACAGACCGGGCTGAACATAAGCCCGGTGAACTGTCCGGCGGCGAACAACAGCGGGTAGCTCTCGGACGGGCCTTGATTATGAAGCCTGCCCTGCTGCTGGCCGATGAACCTACCGGCAACCTTGATCCCCGAACCGGCAATAAGGTCTTTGAATTAATTCAAAGAATGAATGAAGACTTTAACCTTTCAACGGTTATGGTAACCCATAACTATAAGCTTGCGGAACAGATGGATCGCTGCCTTACCTTGGAAAATGGGCTGCTCTGCCAGGATACGGAAGAGAGAAAAAAATAAAAGATTGTAACCTGCTAATTCCTGCCGGTTTGAGTTTTGCGAAGATCTGCTCCCCCGGTGAAAGCTGATTATTTTTCAACCTGACACGTAACTGCTCAGAGGGCACCGCATATTTCCGTGATCAGCCAGTCTTACATAGCACAAGTATGCTGGCCAGTCTGATCATGAAAATCCAAGGAATCCTGCAACCAGTTACAACTACTGATGGTTACGCCCCTAGGAGGCTGTCCGAGAGTAGGTACCTTGACACATAATCAATGCAAGACATAAACGATATCGTCACCCACATTAAAACATTTATAGACCGCTGCCGGAAAAACGCCGGATTATCTTTAAATGATAAGACAGCGGCGCAATGGGAAAAAATTGACTTTGTAATCCTGAAATCACAGTTGACAGCCCTTGGAATTGACGAAAATCTGCCCCAGGACTTAAAATCATATCACAAGAAAGCCAAAGAAATCCTCAAAGCAACAGACCTCCTGAGAAATGAACTGGGCAATATTGAAGCAGATATCAAATTAAGCACTATAAATCCTAAAAAAGCAAATATCGAAGCCCGTGAACTTGCCGCAAAATGTCGCATTCTGGAACCACTCCTGGCCGAGATGCTCAACCTTCGAACCAAAATACACAACTCCACGATCAGGCTTAAAGAGGAACTAACCCCCCATACATTCATTACCCTGGCCAGGAAACGATCCAGCAGTCAAAACAGAGAGGCCTTTGAAATCGGCTACCAATATTACCAAATCGTTTCCGGCGACAAAAAGGAGGGCAGCAACATGGTCACTCTGGATAGTTATTTTCAGCCGATATCAATAATTGAAGAAAAATTAAACGAAATAGAAATACCGGAACTTCCTTCAATAGCAGAAAATATCATTCAGCATCAAATTAATACCTGCCTTGAATCCTGCATCACGATAAAATTTTTTCTTAACTTCTGCAGTGATTCTTTCCGAATGGAATTAAACAACATCAACAAATTCAAAAAACAACTTGAAGAACTACGGAAAAAAGATATACCTGAAATCCTCGAAGCAACAGAAGAACTGTCAGATGTTTTAAGTAAAATGATGCGTGATTTCTTTTTTAAATCATACCTGATAAAAGAACTGGTTAAAGTGGATACTTTGAGCCAGAATCTTAAACAGCTTCTCCATATTTTTGCCGGAAGTTTTTTTGAGGATTTTACTGACACAATAAACCAGCCTGCCTCCTCGCTGAATCCAGATGTTCACGCTAAAAAAACAAGCGCGGTCTTCTTCTCGGGCTTAAAAGGAATTTTAAGAATGATAAAACTTCTTTATGGCGGCATAATTGACAGAAAAACAATCGACGAAGAAGTGTTGGAGGAAAAACTAGCTGAAATTATAATTTCCTGCCCCTCATACTATTGCAGCCAAAAGGATAACATTGAAAAAATGGCTGATTTTATCAATAATTATCTTGACAGCTACCATAAACCATTTCCCTATGATGACCTTTTTGCTGAAGCAAAAAAAGCAATCAGAGTTTATGGAGAATCAGTAGAAAAATATATTTTCAACTATAGAATTAAAGCATCTTCCGGGGATAATGATGAGAAAAAAACATCGACAAGTCAACCCACCTCTCTGGGCCGACTGATTGGGAAAATAGAGGCAAGAGGAACTGTATTAAAGAAAATTCAGCAGAATATGGAAAAAAAATAAACGTAATTAATACCGTCAATCAGCCTCAATTTTCCTGATTACAAGCGTGTCAGGGCCATATGTACTAATACAGTTAGCGAAAAATGAAGAATTTATCCGCATGGCGTTAACAGCTTCTTCCTGGTGAGACATCTCACCATCTAGAGATTGTTCTTCTTCAAGTTTAACATCCCTGCCAAGAATCGGGGAAAAGTTACTATATACTTCCAACAGCTCAACACCATAATAAATTTCCTGCTCACTCTCAAAAGTTGTGCCATAATAATCAGGTGGTGATATGGCCAGATATCCTATTCTTTCAAAGCTGTTTCCCGTTGCCATACTGGACTCCTGCGCATAAAGGGCTGCCGAGAAACCATCTCTGGTCAAGTCTTCAACCCTGACCGTCACAAGTTCAGTACCCCATGTTGTCTGAACAGTAAAAAAGAGAACCGGACGGATTGTAAAACTTTCCACAAAATTGACCTGCTGCCATTGAGCCAGGCCGGAAATGGTAAAGTCTCCTGCTTCCCATATACTGCCATCGTCTAATAAATAACGGCCTTTTTTTATTGCCAGATAAGAGGCATGTTCAACATCATGGGCAGGATTACCCTGGTCTGCCAGATATTTCCATTCCTCAAACTTTATCTTGAAGGAGTTGCCGTTCACCTTATCAATTCTCACCATGCCGGGATCTGTATCGGTATATGTAGGAGGGCCGGCAATAATTATCGGCTGGTCAACAAACGGGGTTGACAATGTTACGGTATGCCATTTGCTGCTGAGCGCCGCATTAGAGACAAAGGACGCTCTTTTCCGGACGCTGAAAGGATCTGCCTCTGACCATGAAATATCCTGAACAAAAAATAAATTTTTCAGATTAAGGACATTAAAAGTTTCTTTTAAATGTAATGTTTCATCATCAAGAGATTGTTCCTCCTGGATTTTCATTTCATAGCCCAGCACAGAGCTGAAATTATGATCTGTTACATTATTATCAAGTAAATATGGAACCGTTTTATCTCCGGCCTTAACCTCACCGCCGGTATCCGGCTGATAGATAGCCAGATAGCCTATTTTTTCTGTTGATCGATCACCAAGATTTATTTTTTCTTCGTTAAAAATTTCGGCCCTGAATTCTGTCGGACTTATATCCCCTGCCCTGACGATAACCGGATCAGGGTCATTAGAAGTCTGGATGGTAAGAAAAAGTTCAGGCACATCAGGAAATTCCCCTGGAAAAGGAACCGTCAGCCAGGCCCTATTATTGTCTATATCAAAACTGCCGACGACCCAGACACTGCCGTCTCCAATATAATGAATACCTTTTTCCAGGGCCAGGAAAGATACTTCTTCCAGGTCATGAATCCCTCCATCAATTTCTTCAAGGTATTTCCATTCCTGAAATTTTATCGCAAAAGATGAATCTGTTACATCCGTCAAACGGACAACCCCGGGATCTTCATCATTATTCGTGGCGGGCCCGACAATTATCACCGGATCAACAATATCTTTATCAAATCCTATTGTCCGCCGGTTATGGTTGAATAAAATTGAACCGGCTATGCCGATATCAAGCTTGAGCTGAGGGGGGATACCGGGATTACTGTTTTGACTTATTTCCTCACCGTCTGCAATACCGTCATTGTCGGAATCAGGATCAAGTATATTAATTATGCCGTCATTATCAAAATCACAGTTCCAGTATTCCGCCCAGAATGCCAGTTCATCACCATCATTGATTCCGTCATTATCAGTATCGCTGATGCCGGGATTGGTATGGTAAATGTTGATCTCATCTTCATCGCTTATTCCATCATTGTCCGTATCCACGACAGGAGCTTTATCCGCAGGTGTTTCATAATACTCTTCATGACAATAATCACTTTCAACCCTGTCATTAAAAGCGGTAATTGTAAAATAATAAGCTGAGTCCGGATCAAGGCCGGAATAAGTACAGGTGATCTCACTCCCGCTAAGATCGGAACAATCAAGCTGGTCGGCCACATTAAGACAATTCCGGGGAGGGCTGCCGGGGGTACATCTATACTTGCTGTTTAAATCAATAACAAAATCATATTGGAAATTTTCTTTAAACTGCTGATTCAAATCCAAACGGCTGACCTGGCCATAATAAATTCTATAGCCAACAACTTTTTCAATAGGATCATTGGCTGTCCATGCCAACATTACTTCAGCGGCGGAACATGAATCAAACGTAGTAAAAACAGTTAAAAAAAGGATAGAAAAACAAAACAAAAAAAGTAACAGGCGGGAACAGAGCTGCTTGAAACAGGAAGGAAATAATATATTATTCATTTTTTACTTCTATATTTTGAGTCAAAAACATTAATGGACTTATATCAATTTTTAAAACAAATTACTAATATATCCAGAAATGTCAAATGTTTTTTATCTCTAATTCACTAAACCAGCATGGCTGGATCAAATTTTTTCCAGCCACCCCGTAACTTCTCACGGGGTAAGTGCCGGAATGACGATATATCTATGCTGCAAATTGTATAATTTATAAAAATCATAAACAAAACAACAAGGCCCACAACCCCTCCTGTAGGAGCCCGGCCCTCCGGGCGATAAAACATGGAGCAAAGCTCATCACATGAATCGCCCAGAGGGCTGGGCTCCTGCAGAGGCCTTATGGTAACTACGCATGGGGTAAGCACCCATAAAAACAGGGCATAAACTCCGACTTCGTTCGGTGCCCCGCGCGCAGTTACATTTTAATTAAAATTTAAGCCGCCGACATTCTGTTTTGGGGGTGTATTTTTTCCAGGCAGGATCATCATACTTTTTATGACACTCAAGGCAAAGCCCCACCCGGAAAATCCGTTCCAGTTCTTCCTGATTAAACGGACGCAGGTCGGGCCGGGAGCCATGCTGTAAGGCTGTACCGTCAAGGGTGCCGAAGGCATCGAGGGGCGGGGTGGTGCCGATTTCAGTTGTTACCCCCCGGCTTGCCGGGGTAAAAAGCCATTTATCATTTTCATAACTGACAGTTCCCTGGCCGAGGCCCAGGGTTTTGCTGTCGGCGTGGCAATCTCCGCAACTCCTGCCTTTGGCCTGGGTGGTATGGGGGTTGATCGCCGCCATGGTCAGCCGGTTAAAACGTTTGTCCGCCTTACCTTCTCTATCAACCAGGGTGACAATATCCTGGCAGCCCGGCGTTACCACCACGATTTCATTATCCCAGACTGCCAGAATGGGTTTTTCGTAACGCAGATAGGAGCGGCCCTCCTGCCACCAGCCCGCTGTCTCTTCCATGCTTAACTTGTCAAGATGGGTTTCCCGCATATCCCGTTTGACATGACAGCCATAACACTGAGGCACCCAGCCCGAATGACAGCTTTCGCAGGTCAGCCGTTCATGGCCTTTAAAATCACAGATGCCCGGCCTGGCCGCTTTCAGTGGCTGTTTCTTTGCCGTCAGCCGATTGACCAGGACAAAATCATTACCGCTTTTTTCAATATTGGTCATTTTGTCATTTTTACGGGTTGTGCCGATTTTAGCCGCATCTGCCGGTGAGGCGGGATGGCAGGACTCACATTTTATTTCCAGCTGTTCCTCGTAATGAGCGTATCTCCTGCCGTCGCCCATGACTTCATTTCTGGTATGGCAGTCAATACAGCCCATGCCCTGCTTATAATGGATGTCGGGCGGCAGCTCCAGGTAATAACGGTTGCCGGGCAGGATCAGTTTTGACATTTCCCCGTTTTTATAAGGCGTACCGTAATTTTCAGATTCATAAACCCCGGTATAGGAAATGCCGATCCGGCCGCTGCGGTTATGGCAGCGCACGCAGTTTTCCACCGGGATTTTCCTGCTGATAAATGGATGGATTTTTTTGTCATCCTTTGTTTTTACCTGGCCAGGCGGCATGACGGAATGGCAGGCCGTGCAGCCCCCGCCCTTGGTGCCGAAAAAACCCGGCAGATCCCCCTTTGGCTTCCAGAGATGACAGGTGGCGCAGAGTTTGCGGAAATAATCCAGAGCAAGGGATGTTCGGCCTGAGCCCAGCAGCTCTTCCACGGAAAAATCTCCATTCTGGTTTTCCGCCTCACCCCAGTAGTAGAGCAGGGTGCTTAAAATTCCCCGGTTGGTAGCCATCAGCGAATTTTTAATCTTTTTAACGTCCGGGGCATGGCAGCCAGGGATACCGCAGGTCTTTTCCACTACCCGCAGGTCACCGGGATTCCTGACTATTCCCTTATGGGCTTTTTCCTTGTCTATTGCCAGGGTATCGCCGAGATGGCAGGGTGAACAACCCAGGGTGCGGGTATCGTGAGCCGGATCAAGTTTTTCGCTTTTATGGCAGGAAAGGCACATCTCCACATGGCCGGAGGTAGTCTGGTAAAGGCGATCAGGCCTGCTGGTCATGTTTTCCCGGATAACAAGGAAAAGGACAATGAGCAGGAGGAACAGGACAACCAGGCGGGGCGGCATGGCTTTCATAGCGTTTCCCAAAATTGCTCAGCCGTGGGATAACGGCGGCCTATACCAAAGGCCTTGCTGGTCACCTTAAGCCCCATGGGTGCCTGTTTGCGCTTGTATTCGTTCCGTTTTATCCGGCGGATAACATCCTCGACAACGGCACGCTCAAAACCCATGGCAACTATCTCGCTGAGACTGCGCTGTTCCTCGAGCCAGGCTTTAAGAATGGCATCAAGAATTTCATAGGGCGGTAAATCGTCCTGGTCTAGCTGATCCGGGGCCAGTTCGGCGCTGGGCGGTTTGCTGATGGTGTTGAACGGGATTATTTCCTCTTTTTCATTAACATAACGGGCCAGGGCATAGACCAGCATTTTCGGCACATCAGAGATTAACGCCAGGCCGCCGCTCATGTCGCCATACAGGGTGCAGTAGCCTACGGCCATTTCCGATTTATTGCCGGTGCTGAGCAGCAGGGAGTTAAATTTGTTGGCCAGCGCCATAAGCAGGTTGCCCCTGATCCGGGCCTGAATGTTCTGTTCCGTGACATCTTCGGCCAGCCCTGCAAAGAGCGGAGCCAGGGTCAGGCGGTAAGAATCAAACAGGTTGCCGATGGGAATAATTTCAAAGCGGATACCGAGATTTTCAGCCAGTTCTTTACTGTCGTCGATACTGCCCTGAGATGAATAGGGGGACGGCAGGGCCACGCCCATGACATTTTCCGGCCCCAGGGCCCGGGCCGCGATTGCCGCGGTCAGGGCTGAATCAATTCCACCGCTTAAACCGATAATTCCCTTGCTGAATCCGCATTTTTTCATATAATCACGGGTACCCATGACCAGGGCGGTGAACATGTCGGCAGTGTCATTGGTTTTAGTGATTTTAGCGGTTGCAGTCGGAGGGTGACGATAAAGATCAGCACTGTCGACAATCAGCATATCCTCCTGAAAGGCGCGGGCCGCGGTAATCAGTTCTCCGTTATCATTAAAAACCAGGCTGCGACCGTCAAAAAGAATGGAGTCCTGGCCTCCCACCTGATTGACATAGAGCAGGGGCAGGCTGTACTTGGCGCAGAGCCTGGAAAAAATATCTTGCCGCAGTTGCGGTTTTCCGAGATTATAAGGGGAGGCAGCAATATTAATCATCAGTTCCGGTTTGTCTTTATTGCAGAGCTCAGCTAAGGGGTCAAGTTTATAAAGCCGGTAGGAGACCACATCCTTGTCATTAAAAATATCTTCGCAAATAGTAATTCCCAGTTTCAGGCCCTGGAATGTTACGCTCCGGCTGTCCGTGCCGGGTTCAAAATATCGGCTTTCGTCAAAGACATCATAGGTGGGCAGCAGTTTTTTGCGGCTGGTGAAGATAATTTTGCCGTCATTAAAAAGCAGAGCGCTGTTATGCAGGGGTTTACCCGAACTCTTCCTGTTACTGGTTATGGCCCCGCAGATTACGGCAATGCCTGAACATTGTTCGATAAGTTCGGCTAAGGCCTGTTGCTGCGCAACGATAAATGAGTGATGTTCAAGCAGATCCTGGGGAGGATAGCCGCTTATGGCCAGTTCCGGGAATATGGCCAGCTCGCACCCCTTCTCTCTTGCCTGCCGGGCCAGCCTGTTTATTTTGGCGCAGTTAGCCTTAAAATTACCGATTAACGGATTAGTCTGGATAAGGGCTATTTTCATTGTTTATATAGTAACTATTCAGGTAGGGGCGAAAAACTGCCCAAACCACCGACCTGTAACTGTCCAGAGGTAAGCGAACGTAGTGAGACTCCGTGTGCTTTAGCTGTGCGTGATAAGGCTGGCACCCATACTACGGGCATAAACTTCGCATACTAATGCTA
>JANTFJ010000046.1 GCA_024763495.1 Desulfobulbaceae bacterium
GGGATGCCGCCATGTGCCCGTTTCAACGCTCGCGATAATACATCAAGTATATCGCGGCGTTTAAACGGGTGCAGGGTGGTGTTCATGGAGCGCTTACATTTTAAATAATTACCACGAATTCGATTAAGCGTAAAGTTCTTTCAGATTCATTTTTGCTTATCCAGCAAATTTCCCCTTTGAGCTGAGCGACCACAAGGGTAGGAAAAAAATAAAAATCCATTTTTTTTTATGACCCGTAATCCCTGGCCGAAGTGAAGCATGGCTCCGCCCTGGCCCTGTTCGGCAAGCAAAATAAGTTGTTCAATTTTAGCAAAAGAAGGCTGTGCCCTCATTTTCACAAAAATCATTTCCAAAATACGCCTTTGTACGGCCCGGTGAATCTCGATAAAATGTTTTATATCAAGCTGGATGAAATCAATATTGTTGTCCGCTTCCCTGATAATTTTTCTCCAGGCTTTAACCGTCAACTCGGCCAGCAGATTTTCTTCATCAGTTAAAATGAGGGCTGTTCGCCTCAAGGTCCGGCTGATATTAGGATTATATTTTTCCAGTTCCGGGAGCAGGTCAAGTCGTATTCTGTTCCTGAGAAAACGCCTTTCTTTATTGGAACTGTCTTCAAGAAAGGCTATTTTTTTATCTGCCAGATAGGCTGTCAGGCTCTGTTTGGCCGTAGTCAGCAACGGACGGATTATACGATCGGCCCGGATAAAATTCATCCCGGCCAGACCGCAACGGCCAGTGCCGCGAATTAAACGCAACAGTACTTCTTCAGCCTGGTCATCCGCGGTGTGAGCTACGGCAATTTTTCCGGCCTGAAATTTTTCGGCAGTTTTTTCAAAAAAATCATAACGCAGTTCACGGGCTGCCTGCTCAATGGACATTTTTTTGTCTGCGGCAACCTCCCGCACCTCAACCCGACCGCTCTCCCAGGGAATTTTCAGGAATGCGGCCTGTTCCCGGACAAGCTCTTCCTCTCTGCCGGTTTCCCGGGCAGGACGCAGGCCGTGATTAACATATACGGCAACCAGTTTGTGACCAAGAGCGCCAAGGATATGAAGAAGGGCCAGGGAATCAGGGCCCCCGGACACGCCGACCACTACAATTTCACCAGGCAGAATCAATTTTTCCCGCTTCAGCAGTTTTGTTATTTTTTTTTCAAGTGGATGCATCAGAGAAATTGACAAGTACTACAGGTTAAGTTTATCCTAAAAAGTAACTGCTCACAGAAATCCAGATCCGGAGTCTCGCATACTCGCTTACAGGGGTGGAGTTTACGTAAACGTTCACCAGGGAGTAAATTTTTGCAATATTGTAACTACTCACGGGGTAACACCTTAAGTTCGCTACCACCTGTAAAGGTGCTTACCTGTGCCTGCTCAGCATACTGGTGCTGTTAAAGCATGCCCAAAAGATGTAAGCACCCTTAAAAACAGGGCATAAACTCCGACTCCGTGAGGTGCTGGTGAACGCTTCCAGAAATTCAGGAATAATAAGGTACTTATTATTGACCGCACTCCAGAAACAGCCCCATGACCTGTTACAATGTAATCCTATGTCATTTCAAAATCCAGCAAAGAGAGTATTAAATGAAAATTCGTAAAGCCGTTATTCCGGTTGCCGGCTTAGGAACCAGGTTTCTTCCGGCCAGTAAAGCTATTCCCAAAGAAATGTTAACTATAGTTGACCGCCCAACCATTCAATATATTGTTGAAGAAGTGGTGGCCTCGGGAATTGAACAGATAATTTTAATAACCAGTGAGGGAAAGGCGGCCATAGAAAATCATTTTGATTATAATTTTCATCTTGACAAGGTGCTTACGGAAAAAAAGAAAACCAAGCTGGCCGAAGAGATGCGCCATATATCCAACCTGATTGATATTATCTCGGTGCGGCAGAAAAAGCCCCTTGGCCTGGGCCATGCCATCTGGATGGCCAGGCATGTGGTGGGGAATGAGCCGTTCCTGGTGCTGTTGGGCGATGATCTGGTTTTAAGTGAGCAACCCTGCTGCAAGCAGATGATCAATCTCTATAAACAGGTACAGGAATCCATTGTCGCCATTCAACGGGTTCCCCTGGATCAGACCTATCAATACGGTATTGTTGAAGGTAAAAAAGTTCGAGAACGAGTTATTAAAGTTGACCGGATGGTGGAAAAACCAGCACCCGGTACTACCAGGTCAGACATGGCTATTATCGGTCGTTACATCCTCCAGCCAGACATTTTTAAAATTCTTGAGACGACCACGCCAGGTCACGGCGGTGAAATTCAACTGACCGATGCCCTGCTTGCTCTATCTATTAAACGCGGCATGTATGCTTATGAATTTGACGGTACCCGTTTTGATGCCGGTGACAAGATAGGCTACCTTAAAGCCGTTATCGCCTTTGCTCTCCGTCATCCGGATATTTGCGAAGACTTCAGCAGCTACCTGAAGGATGTTGCAAGTCAGTTATAATTCCAGTAAGCGCTCAATGAGCGCTACCCCCAACCCTGCGATATACCGATGTATTATCGCGGGGCGTGAAGCAGCATGTACATGGCGGTGTCCCTGAATCCCTTCCAGTTATGGGGTTATCGCCGTCCGGGTGTACTTTATTGAGCTCTATCTCATTAATAGTAGGTTACTGCACCCTGTAAACAGTTACAGTTCAGTGTTTTTAACGGTTATGAGTTTTAAGGGTGTGAATAGTTACCTTTCAGGAATAAATCATCACGCGTTGATATGTCAGCCACAAAAAAAGGAGAAAAACGTGAATTTTAATAAAAGATTATTTTTTATGATTGCCAATTCATTAATTCTTGTAATTTTCTCTGCAGGCGTCTGCGGTGCTGAAGTTAAGCTTGATTATCGGCAACGCCAGGCAGTGAAACGCCAGGAATGGAACATGAAAGATGTGGAGAAAAAAATCAGCACCGGCATCTCCGGCACAGAAATCAAATGGACGCTTAATAAACTTGATGCCATCATTGCCGACCTAACGAGAAATAACTGTCCCACAGAAAACAGTCAGGTTGCATCAATAATGGAACGGGTCGCAAAGGCACGCATTGCCCTGGGTGGCACTGAAACTGCTTCAGAGCTGGTTTCCTCGACGACTGACAAAATAAAACCCCAAAACATTGAGAATAAAGTTTTAAAGGAAAAGGAGATGAAGCAGCAACCTGCCTTATCACCAGCATCAGGTAGTGCCGTCCCGGCTGCCGAGGCCAAATTGCCCTACAATGTCAGGGAGGCGTTAAAGAGACAGGAGCGCAACCTGGCTGATTTTGAAAAAAAAGTTGCTGAGGGAAGAACCGGGCCCACGAGCAGCCAGCTGGATGCCATGCTGGCTGACCTCCGGCATAACCACGCACCGGAAAATCATAGCAAAATAAAAAACTTCATGGCGCGGGTTGAGAAGGCACGTATTGCCTTTGCCGCCGCCCCTGTCCCCTTGAATCGTAATGCAAAAAAAGCGGTTAAGCACCAAAAGGCCAGGCTGCTGGAGATAACAGCTACCATTGACCAACTGGAAAAGGACATCAAGGCTGCTCCGGTTATTAAGAGATGGGATGATCGCGGGATTTCCTCTGCCCTTTCGGGGGTTGAAGATGATTTGAATCGAAACCAAACTCCTACAAACCATCCAGATTACCTGAAAATCATCAAGGACAAGACTTCCATTCTCGCCAGGCTTGAGACGTTAAAGTCCCTGGCTCAACCCAAGATAGATGCCTATTCGAATTCCGTGAACATGAATAATTTCCCCGATGTCTATAAGGATCTTGAACGAACTGATGACCTTGCAACCCTGTATAACAATGTAAACATTTCAAATTTAAAAAAATCTACAAGGACAAAAAAACTTCTTGGTCTGGCTGACCAAATCGAAAAATTTATTACAGAAACACGAATAAAATATGCTCCGCTTATCGAAAATAATATCCAGCCAGGTCGCTCCCTTAATTATAAACTTAACTGGCTCAATGATAATTTTAATGAATTCAAGAAGGTACAACTGGACTTTAACCAACAGGTTCCCGGAGAAATTCGCGATATGCTGACGAATGCGGAAAATTCGATGTCAGTTGCAGTGCAGAAAAAAAATCCTCAGATTTTTTCCGGCGGGGTTTCTCAGGCCATGAAAGAAGCCAGGGAATTGCTTGAAAGCTTGAAATTAAGCGTGGGACAGGATGGCCCTGTTGTTGCAGAGTTAAGCCGGGCAATCGCTGCCACTCAAGAAAAATATAACCAAACCGCCAAAGCATTAGAAGAGGATATCCTGGCTGAAACCAGGGCACCGGAAGATAAATATGAGGGATCTGACAGGAACAGGCTTATCAAAAAAATCCGCTCTGCCTGGCACAAAGAAAACCCGGCTGATGAAATCATTGACATACGAATTGTCACGCCTGCCTGGGAACGCAGCATCGGCTGGGACTATAATGCCGCCGGCGTATGGTATAAAACCGATAAGCAGTTTCTGGGCTTTACTGTTATCGTCAAAACCGATGCGAAGATAGCTACCCTTTATCCCGCCTTTATTAATCGCGATAACCTGAAGAAGAAGGATACCACTGTCACCTCCCATAAATCGACCTATGTAATTCGCCGCATGCTGATTAAAAACGTAGAAAAATAGTAACTATTCAGCTACAGTTCATGGAGTGCTTATGATTCGTTCATTCGGAGTCTCGTTCCTCGCTTACCTGGGCCTGCGCCGCATACTGGTTATGTAAGCAGGCCCAAATGGACGAAGAGGTAAGCGTAGACTCTAAGATGCAGGTAAACGCTTAGAAACTAAATATTGCAATAATTTACTCCCTGGTGAACGGTTACCCTGTGAGCAGTTACAATTACAGGAGTAAGCAAAGTTAGGACGCTTACCCCGTGAGTAGTTACATCTGAGTATTATCCGTAAATGATTTTTTTAGAAACAGCTGTTGCCGCCCCCATAAACCATACCTTGACTTATTCTTACAACGGTGATCGACAGCTATTATTGGGTATGCGGCTCCTGGTTCCCCTGGGGCCCAGGCTGATAACTGGATACCTCCTTAACATTACAAAAAAAAAACCGGAAGGAGATTATCAGGTAAGACCGCTAACAGATATCCTTGATCGAAACCCGATTTTCCCGGCCGGTATGATTCCATTTTATCGCTGGATAGCAGATTATTATCACTATCCTCTTGGAGAGGTGATTAAAGGCGCGCTTCCCAGTGGTCTTGCCAGCCATAGCGGTCGGGAAATCCTGTTAACTGCCCGTGGAGAAAAAGAACTTGCTTTCCTTAAGGATAAGCAGGAGGAAAAATGGTCGGCCACTCTTTTTCGTAACAAAAAACTTCCACCCGCAACCGTGGGCAGACTGTGGCGCGGCAAGAATAAAAAAAAGCTGCTTAAATGGCAGCAACAGGGCTTTATCATTATTAACGAGGTCATTGTCGGCCCAACCTGTAAGCCTAAAACCGAAATATGTATCGGACTTGACCAAAAAAAAGAAGCCGGGAAATTAAAAACCAGCGAACAGAAAACCCTGAATTTATTAACTGAACTGCTGGCAAAAGGCAGGGAGACAGTTCCCCGCAGAGATGTAAACCGCCTTTATTCCGGGGCAGGCAAGGCCTTAAAAAGCCTGGCCGCGGAAAAAATTATTTTTTATAAAAAACAAGAAATATACCGCGATCCTTTTGGCGAAATCCCGCCCGCCTTCAGCAAACCTGCTGTTCTCAGCAGTGAACAGCAGGAAAGTCTCAATGAAATTATTCCGGCCATAGAAAAAAAAATATTTAAGCCTTTTCTTCTCCATGGCGTTACCGGCAGCGGCAAGACCGAGGTCTATCTGCGCGGAGCTGAAAAGGCCCTGCAACTTGGGCGGACAGTGCTGGTAATGGTACCTGAAATTGCCCTGGCAACCCAGGTTGAAGGACATTTTTTTTCCCGGTTCGGTTCTCAGGTAGCTGTACTGCACAGCGGGCTCTCCAGAGGCGAACGTTTTGATCAATGGCAGCGACTGCTGCGCGGTCAGGCCAGTATTGTAATTGGAGCCCGATCCGCTATTTTTGCTCCCCTGGACAATCCCGGCCTGATTATTGTTGACGAAGAACATGACCCGGCCTACAAACAGGAAGATCTGTTACGTTACCAGGCCAGGGATTTAGCCATCCTCAGAGCCAGTCAGCAACAGTGTCCGGTTATCCTCGGTTCCGCCACTCCATCGCTTGTTTCCTATCAAAATACCAGGCAACAAAAATACAACCTGTTGACCATGAACAAACGCATCCATGACCGGCCTATGCCGACAGTGGAAATTGTTAATCTGCGGGAGCAGCCCATGGTCAACGGCAGACCGCCTCTTTTTTCTTCCCGGTTGATCACGGCCCTGGCCGAAAATCTTGACCAGCATAACCAGAGCCTGCTCTTTCTTAATCGTCGCGGCTTTGCCAGTCTGGTTGTCTGTCGAGACTGCGGCCATGTTGTTCAGTGCCGGAACTGCCAGGTTTCCCTGACCCTGCATAAAAAAACAGCCGCTCTTACCTGCCACCACTGCGGCTACACGGTAAAAAGTGCCATTGTCTGCCCCAATTGCCTTTCCAACCGAATCAGGGAAATAGGCTTTGGCACCGAAAAGGTGGAAATTGAATTAAGGAAACTTTTTCCAGGGGCGGTAATCGCCCGTTTAGACCGCGACACCACGACAAATAAATCAAATTTTGTTAAAATTTTAAAAGAAGTCAGAAATAATAAAATTGATATTTTAACAGGCACCCAGATGATAACCAAGGGCCATCATTTTCCAAATATGACCCTGGTGGGAATAATCTGGGCTGACGGCGGTCTGGGCATGCCGGATTTTCGGGCCGGGGAAAGAACATTCCAACTGCTCTCCCAGGTCAGCGGCCGGGCCGGACGGGGAGACAAACCAGGCCGGGTTATTGTTCAGACCCATCAACCGGATCATTACAGCATCACCACTGCCCGCAAGCATGATTACCAGGATTTTTTTACCAGAGAACTGGCCCTGCGGGCCGCGCTGAACTTTCCCCCTTTCAGCCGGTTGATCAATATTAAATTCAGCGGCGGCAATGAAGAACTGGTAAAAAAAAGTGCCCTGGAGTTTTATCAGAAAATTAAAAACATCACCAAAACCTGCCGGATTTCCTTACTGGGGCCCGCTCCGGCCCCATTAGCCCGATTGCGGAACAAGTATCGCTGGCAGTTACTGCTCAAGGGAAATGACATTAAGAATCTGCATCAAGTAATAATTTCAAGCAAAAAATATTTTCCGCCGGCGGTAAGCAGTGGTAAAGTTAAACTTTTTATCGATGTTGACCCGGAAAATATGTTATAAAATAATTTACCGTGAAAATCCTCCTGAAGTACCGGGAAGCACAACTCGCATTTTCATATACAGGGGTGGCTGGAAAAAATTAGATCCAGCCATGCTGGTTTAAAGGCTTAAAAGGTTTTAAAATGGCTATTCTGGAAATTCTCAAATATCCCAGTCCTGTCTTGCGAAAAAAGGCTGAGAAAGTCACTGAATTTGACGAAAAATTGCGCCGGCTGATAAGTGACATGGCCGATACCATGTACGACGCTCCTGGTGTCGGCCTTGCCGCACCACAGATCGCTGTTTCTCAGCAGGTTGTGGTTATCGACATTTCGCCCAAGGATGAAGAAAATGAGCTTATCGTTTTAATAAATCCGGAAATTATTACAGAAGAAGGCCGCCAGGTTGATGAAGAGGGCTGCCTGAGCGTGGTTGACCTTACCGCCAAGGTTAAACGATTCGCCAGGATCAAAGTGAAAGCCTGTGACCTTGAAGGTAATTGCTTTGAATTTGAGGCTGAAGAATGGTTTGCCAGGGTTATTCAGCATGAAATTGACCACTTGAACGGCATTCTCTTTATTGACAGGTTAAGTACCCTGAAACGGGCTCTCTACAAAAAGAAACGAAAAAAGCAGCTCCAGCAGGAAAAACAGGACGCCGGGAAAAAATGACAAAAGATATTGAGCGAATAATTTTTATGGGTACTCCGCAATTTGCCGTGCCCAGCCTTAAGGCCCTGGTTGAGCAGGGTGAAAATATAGTCGGAGTAGTGACCCAGCCTGACCGCCCCAGGGGACGAGGCAGAAAGCTGACCCCGCCCCCGGTAAAACTATGGGCTCAGGATGCCGGCATTCCAGTCTTTCAAGCCGCAAAAATAAAAACAGCAGAGTTTTATAAAAGTCTAAACGAACTCAAGCCGGACCTTATTATTGTTGTTGCCTATGGCCGCATCCTGCCGGCAAACATTCTTAGCCTGCCGACTTACGGAGTTATTAATGTCCATGGTTCTCTGCTGCCTAAATACCGGGGTGCGGCTCCTGTCCAATGGGCAATTATCCGGGGTGAAACTGAAACCGGGGTTACGGTCATGGAGGTAGATGAAGGACTTGATACCGGCGATATGCTGCTTAGCGCCAAACTTGCCATCAGCCCGGACGACACTGCCGGCATCCTGGCGGGAAAATTGGCTGAACTGGGAGGAAGTACCCTGTGCCGGGCCCTTAATCTAATCCGCGATGACAGCCTGCCGCCGCAAAAGCAGGATGATTCGCTGGCCACCCCGGCTCCACCCCTGGAAAAAAATCAAGGCATAATTGACTGGAGTGAATCGGCGCAAAAAATCAGCTGCCTGATCCGGGGACTCGATCCCTGGCCCATGGCCCAGACAACTTTTAATAACAAATGGCTGCGTCTCATGCGGCCCCTGGTAGTTAACGAAACAATGCCCGAAAAAGCCGGGGTAATCTGCCGGGCCGACAAAAACGGCCTGTTGATAAGCTGTGGCAAAGACAATCTGCTGATTAAAGAAATACAGCTCCAGGGAGCCAGAAGAATGGATGTTGCGTCCTTTCTCTGCGGCCATTCTTTAAAGCCTGGTGACAGGCTTGGCGCCTGAGCTGTCCAGATCCGGATAATCAAAACCATGTAAGCGCTTACAAAATCTCCGGCAGCCTGTCACCGGTTACAATTACGGCAGACAGCGAAAATATCGCACTTACCGATAGCGATCAATAAACCACACCTTGACTTTTGAGAAGGCACGGCCTGTAAGCGTTTCAGGGATGCCGCCATGTGCCCGTATCAACGCTCGCGATAATACATCAGGTATATCGCGGCGTTTAAACGGGTGCAGGGTGGTGTTCATGGAGCGCTTACCACTTACCTGTGAGTAGTTATCTTACCCAAACACTATGAAAATAATTTACGCGGATTGTTTTTCCGGAATAAGCGGCGATATGTTTCTGGGCGCCATGCTCGACAGCGGCCTGCCTGAACAGGTATTACTTGAAGGATTGAACAGACTTCATTTAACCGGGTTCACCCTTGCTGCCGAAAAAACAGTAGTTACCGGTATCAATGCTACCAGATGTAAAATTACGTTTGAAGAGGAGCAGCGGCATCGCACCTGGAGAAAAATCAAGAAAATAATTAACAGCAGTTCCCTGAACCGGAGAGTTAAAGAACAAACCCTGGCTGTATTCAGTGCCCTGGCTCAGGCTGAGGCAAAAGTTCACGGCTGTTCTGTTGAAGATGTTCATTTTCATGAGGTTGGTGCCCTTGATGCCATTATTGACATAGTCGGCGCGGCCATTGCCCTGGATCACCTTAAAATAGAAAAGGTTATTACTTCACCGCTGCCCCTTGCCAGGGGCTGGACAGAGTGTGCCCATGGCAGACTGCCGCTGCCCGCACCCGCTGTGTGTGAACTGGTAAAAGGTATTCCGGTATATGGAATTGAACTTGATCAGGAACTTGTTACTCCCACTGGTGCCGCGCTGGCTTTGGCCTTAAGCGCCTCGTTCGGAAATTTTCCACCCATGACAATTAAACGGGTAGGATATGGTGCCGGCACCTATAAATTACCGGGCAATCGCCCAAATTTACTGCGGCTGGTTGTCGGTCAACTGGATCGGGCAGACGAGTCCCAGGAGGTAGAGGTAATTGAAACACATCTTGATGACTGGTCGCCGGAAGGATTTCCATATCTTAGCGAACTGTTGTTTACTGCTCACGCTCTTGATGTTGCCATAATACCTATCCAGATGAAAAAAGGCCGGCCAGGCATGATTCTCAGGGTAATCTGTGAACCGCATAATTCCTGGGAATTGCAGAGGATTGTTCTTTCAGAAACAACTGCCACCGGCCTCCGCTACCACCGGGAAAAACGCTGGACTCTGCCCCGGGAAATTACAAATATCAAGACCCGCTGGGGTAAAGTTCAGGCCAAGAAAGTTGAAACACCAACCGGGACAGTCTTGTATCCGGAATATGAGGAATGCCGAAAGATAGCCAAAAAGTTTAACTTGCCTTTAGCAATGATTTATAACAAAATAATGAATTATTATGATGATGAAAATAATTGTTAATAGTAATAATTATTGATATTGTTTTTATCTTATGATATAAGGATCACATTATAATTTTGACAAGTTAAAACAATCTTAATTAGGAGGTAAAAAATGCGGACAAAATTATTACTTATGGCTGTTTTTTTTCTTTTTTTATGCCCAGACCGGCTGGGCCGGCGACTCATTACGGACTGAAGCCCTGGAACTCATAACTCCAATTCCCCTGGGAGCTCCGGAGCTGAAAAACAATTCATTAACTTCGGAGAAAATTGAGCTTGGTAAAATTCTTTTTTTCGACCCCAGACTATCGAGCAGCTGCTTGATCAGTTGTAACACCTGTCATAATGTCGGCATGGGGGGCGCTGATTTCCAGCAGACATCAACCGGCCATGGCTGGCAGCAGGGGCCGAGGAACGCGCCGACAACCTTGAATTCGGTTTATAATCTTGCCCAGTTCTGGGATGGAAGAGCCGCTGATCTGGCATAACAGGCCAAGGGCCCGGTTCAGGCCGGGGTTGAAATGAACAATACCCCTGCCAACGCGGTTAAAACCCTGAAAAGCATGCCTGAGTATATCGAGTTATTCAAAAAAGCTTTTCCCGATGACAAGACTCCGGTTAACTTTGAAAATATGGCCAAGGCTATTGAGGCATTTGAAGCTACCCTGGTAACTCCGTTTGCTCCTCTTGACAACTATCTGCGCGGCGAAGAGACTGCTCTTAATAAAAATGAGAAAAAAGGACTGAAACTTTTTATTGATACCGGTTGCGTTTCCTGCCATGGCGGGATTAACATGGGTGGAGAAGATTATTTTAATTTTGGGGTAGTTGAAGCACCGGCTGCCGACATTATGGCCGGAGATCAAGGCCGGTTCAAGGTTACCAATACCGAATCAGATACCCATGTTTTCAAATCTCCGTCATTACGAAATATTGCTTTAACTCCGCCCTATTTTCATTCCGGCAGGGTCTGGGAACTGAAAGAAGCGGTTACTGTAATGAGTACGGCCCAGCTGGGCACCGAATTATCATCAACCGATATTGAACTTCTGGTTAATTTTTTAAAAACAACAACCGGACAACAGCCGAATGTCGTCTATCCGATACTGCCCGCGCCTACGGACGCGACGCCGAGACCGGTATTAAAATAAGGACAAAAGGTAACTGCTCACCGGGCACCGGACTGGCCACGAAAACCTACAGTACCCTGTAAACGTAAGCGCTCCATGAACACCACCCTGCACCCGTTTAAACGCCGCGATATACCTGATGTATTATTGCGAGCGTTGAAACGGGCACATGGCGGCATCCC
>JANTFJ010000047.1 GCA_024763495.1 Desulfobulbaceae bacterium
AGCATAAATCGCCCAGAGGGCTGGGCTCCTACAGGAGCTTTATTGTTTTTATGCGATTAATTAACTGATTTATTATATAAAATTACTGCCTGAATTTCTTATTTTTTATTGCATGGGTTCAGGAATAAGGCACTAATTAACTTCTCACTTTTTTGTATTGCACCCGGATCGCCCAGAGGGTGGAATCCTACGATTATCTTCCTGCAAATTGAGGATATTGCCCATTTTGGTTATTTTTGAGTGGGTCCTTCGTAAGGCGTTTAAAGAAAATAGTTTTCGTAACCGGTACCGGCCACATGAATGTCATTTCTACAGATGAATCTCAAGAGCAGCTGGCACGATTGCTCTATGAATCAGGGAATCTCCAAAAATCAGCTACAATTTATCAGCAGATTTTGCAGAAAAATCCAAAACATTTTTCCGCCTTAAGTATGCTCGGCCTCATTTACCATCAGCAGGGCGATAACAGAACAGCCGGCACATTACTTAATAATGCCCTGGTAGTTGACCCGGAGAATACAATGCTGCTCTATAATTATGGGGTAGTATTGTTTCATCTGGAAAAAGCCCAAAAAGCAAAACTAATTTTTCAAAAACTACTTATCATGACTCATGATTCTCCCGGGGTTCACTTTAATTTAGCGAATATCTTCTTTAATGAAAAAAAATTTCAGGAGGCAATTCATCATTATCAGCAAACGCTTATCCTCAATCCTAAATTTTCTGATGCGTTAAACAACCTGGGAAAAGCTTATATGGCTACCAGCCAGTACAGGTTGGCAGCAGAAACCTATTTAAAGCTTCTGGAAATAACCCCAGGCAACGTCAGGGCACTGACAAATCTGGGATCCGCCCTGGTGGCATGTGGAGCCTTTGACCAGGCTGTCATGGCTTACGGACAGGCATTAGAAGTTATCCCGAACCATCCGCTAATATTACATAAACTTGGCATTGCTTATAAAAGCAAAGGCGATCTAAATAAGGCAATTTCCAGCCTGGAACATGCCCTGAAGTTTAACCTCAAAGATATTAACCTGCTGACCAACCTTGGCCTTGTCTATTTTGAGGCAAAACAAGTTAATAAAGCCTATGCCTGTTTTCAACAAGCGCTGGAGCTTGACCCTGATTTTCCGGAAGCTCACTTTAACTGCGGCAATATCAACTTTTCTCAAAATCATTTTCCAGAAGCGATTCAAAATTTCCAGAGAGCCATAACTTTAAGGCCTGATTATTTTGATGCCATCAACAACCTTGGGGTTGTCTACCAGAAAAGCAGTCTCTATCCCCAGGCCGTTGAGGCTTACCAGAGGGCGCTTTGCCTGGCTCCTGACAACTGTGACACTCTGTTCAATCTGGGAGTAGTATTACAGCTTCAGGAAAAATTCCCGAAAGCGATCTGCTCATACGAAAAAGCCCTGCAACACGGGCTGGTAAACAGCACTCTTTTCTATAACCTGGGAATTGCCTACCAGGAACTGGGAAACTATTCAAGGGCAATTACATATTTTCACAAGGCTCTTAAACTTGATCCCAACAGCCCGAAAATACTAAATAATCTTGGCCTGGCACTCCAGGATACCGGCAAAACCGAGGAAGCATTGGCCGCGTTCTCCAAGGCTGTAAAGACGGAAAAACAATTCGCCGATGCCCACGCCAATATAGGCAATATCTGTTTAGAAAAAGAGGAATTTATTAGCGCCGAAAAAGAGTATCTCAAGGCTATAAGCATTGATTCGTCTTTCGACAAGGCATGGTACAATCGAGGAAGTTGTTACCAGAGACAAAACATGCTGTCCATGGCTATTAAAATGTACCGAAAAGCCATTCAATTAAATCCGGCAATGGTGGAAGCCCACTGGAACCTCAGCCATTCACTTCTTCTCCATGGGAAGATAACAGAAGGTTTCCAGGAATATGTCTGGCGTTGGAAAAGAAAAGCGACAATTCTGCCCAGGATCACCCTGCCTCAATGGCAGGGTGATAAAAAAAATTGTACCCTCCTGGTTCACACAGAACAGGGACTTGGCGACTCATTACAATTCATCCGTTATCTGGAGTCGGCAAGACAACGTGTTACCAGAATAATCCTGGCCTGCGAGAACGCGCTCGCGCCCCTTTTCTCGGATTTAGATGCAGTTGATGAGATCGTCTCCAAAAAGGAAATGGCACATGCTGCCGAAAAAGCTGATTACCAGATTCCTTTATTAAACCTGCCGACGATTTTCAAAACCAATCTTGAGACCATACCAGATACAAGTCCATATCTCTTTGCCAACCCGTATCTAATAAAAAAATTCACTCCTGTTTTCGCTGATTTTCATTCCCAGTACAAAATAGGTATCGTCTGGCGGGGCAATCCCAAACATACCAATGACAAACGACGTTCCGTCAGCCTGGATAAATTCAGTCAACTGTTCGACTTGCCGAAAACAGCTTTTTTCAGCCTGCAGAAACAGGAGAACGAAATTCCTCCTGAGCTGCCGATTATTGATCTGGCACCACAACTAACTAATTTTTCCGCTACTGCGGCGCTGATGGCTCACCTGGATCTGGTTATTTCCGTTGATACCTCTGTTGTTCATCTGGCCGGGGCTTTAGGGAAACCGGTCTGGACACTACTGCCTTTTGTGCCGGACTGGCGCTGGCTGCTTCAATTTAAAGAAAACACTCCCTGGTACCCATCCATGCGCCTCTTCCGTCAGCAGGAACGTGAAAACTGGGATACCCCATTCAGGGAAATAAAAAACGAGCTTAACCATATCCTCAGCAGGTTATGACAGTCCGGCCAGAACCCTGGCCGCGACATATTCACCAATCGCCAGTGAGGCGGTAGCAGCCGGTGACGGAGCGTTACAGACATGGAGGATTCTATCTTCCTCCAGAAAATAAAAATCATCAAGCAAGCGCCCGTCTTCACCACAGGCCTGGGCCCTGACCCCGGCACCACCAGGAAGCAAATCACTTTCATCAATTTCAGGAATGAGCCGGCGGAGTGCTTTGACAAATCCTTTTTTATAAAGTGATCTGTAAAATTCTCCGGCTCCCTGGCGCCAGTATTTACCGGCAATCTTCCGAAAACCAGGCCATTTCAGGATATCGACAGTATCTTTCAGGTCAAAGTCTGTTTTCCGGTAGCCTTCACGCTTAAAAGCAAGGACGGCATTGGGGCCGGCCTCTACTTCACCATTTATCATACGGGTAAAATGGACACCAAGGAAGGGAAAGGACGGATCCGGGACAGGATACACCAGGTTGCGAACCAGTTTCCGGCTCAAAGGTTTAAGGGTGTAATATTCACCCCGAAAAGGAATAATGCGGACAGGCAGATTCCTGTCTGTCAACAATGCCAGGCGATCCGACTGCAGGCCGCCGCAGGTCACCAGCTGCTTAGCCTGCCAGGCGGCAGTGTCAGTTGCTACCACTACAATACCGGAGTGCCGGCTCACCGCCTTGACCGGCGTACCCAACACTACCTCCATGCCGTTCTTCCTGATGACCTCCAGAAATTTTTCAGCCACTGCGCCAAACTCTATAATACCGGTCTCCGGTACCAGAATTCCAGCCAGTCCTGCCACAGCAGGTTCATAATCACGAATTTCTGCCGAACCTAATTTTTTCAGGCCGGCCAGACCATTTTTCACTCCTCGCTCATACAGGGTTTGCAGAAACGACAACTCTTTTTGCCTGGTGGCAACTATAATTTTACCGCATATTTCATAAAAAATTTCATGCTGATCGCAAAAAGAACGGAGAAGGCCATAACCCCTTCTATTACATTTTGCCTTGAAACTGCCGGGACGATAATAAATCCCGGAATGGATGACGCCACTATTATGACTGGTTTGATGCAGGCCAACCTGTTTTTCCTTTTCCAGCAAAAGAACCTTAAGGCCTGGCCTGTTTTTTTGAATTTGCAGGCAGGTAGCCAGCCCGACAATACCGGCACCGACAATTATCACATCATATTGCATAAACCTTAGGTGTGCTCATCGGCAATCCTGGCGTCAACCAGCTGCCGTAAATAATCAAACTGTTCTGCCGGCAATTGCTCCAGCAAAGAATTCTGCAATAATTCCATAGTATTATCCTGTTGACCATTAGCATAAAAAGACAAAACCACGTTCACGGCATCTGTCGGGCGATCGAGTTCGAGCATAACCTGGATTAAATTCACCGCGCTTTCCACATGGAGGGGATCATAGCTCAAGGCTTTCAGAAAATTTTCAATGGCCCTGACAGGCTCTCCCTGGTTGAAACAAAAAGCCCCCAGATTGTTATACGTCCGGGGATCCTGCGGATATTTTTCCACAAGATCATCCAGAGAACGGGAGGCCTTGTCAATCTCTCCTGCTGCGACAAAATCTTCTACCAGTTTAATCTGCTGCTCAAACGAAGAATAATCAGAAGACGCATGATCTTGCTTCCTCCTCAAATTTTCTAATTCAGCCATTAAACATTCAACAATTGCCATTGAGGCATTTTCCTGAACCTGACAGTGAGCAAGGAAGGCTCTTTTCTGGAGCTCCCATATATCATCATCCCCCTTAAAGGCCGACTCAACCATGTCATGCAATTCCTGGGCTGAATCAGCAGGAACAGCTAACCCCATCTCACGATAAATGGATGTCGATGTTCCATCAGGCAACTTTCGCCAATCAGGGTTAGCATCACCAAACCGATAGAACTCAATAACCGGCGTATTAACCGACAGGGAATTAAGAATACCGGATGACCAGAAGGAAATAGACAAATCAGCAATCAGGCTGAGCTGGCTGAGATGCAGCCCGGAAAACATCCAACGGGCTGGGTCATAGGATTCCAGCAATTTTTCAAATGATTCAATATGTTGTCTGGGATGACGCTTAATCAGCAGCAGGGAGTCATCATAAGAAAAAACCTCCTCGACAACACTTTTAATCAAATAGTTATAATCATCATCGCTCAGGTACAGGTTGTGTGGATGCCGTGAAATATGAAAAAAAACTTTCCCAGCCTTGCCGGCCAAGTCTTTTTCCCGAGATTCCAGAAAAATTGTAGAATTAAATAATTTTTCAGTCCACCAACGATCCAGAACCGGAAAGCCGAATGCTCTTATCTTATCAACCGCCACCCGGCCAGACCAGAACGGAATATCATGAATGGAACTGAGCAGGAAGATATCATGTTTGCTGTATTCGTCTGGGTCGCTGACAGTCTTTAGCGGTTCAGAAGTCCGGTTCGAGTAAATATAATTTGAGTGAGGATAACTGACCACCAGAGCATCAGGACATTTTTCCGTAACATAGGATTTATAGGGGGCATACTCGTCCTTGTTAAAATCCTTAAGAATAAATTTTACTTGATCCGGGGAAATGATTTGCTCAAATAAAGCATCAATTTCCCGAGGTACAATATTAAATGATGAAATCCTTGAAAACTCATCATCCAACGCCTTGTTCTGAACCACTCCCTGATGAACAAGCTCATGGCCGAACAGGGTTATAATCTTAAATTCAGGATATTTTTTCTTAAAACAGGAAAGGACAGGGAGAATCCAGTCAACCTCACCAAATGATGTTGCAACAATTAACAGTAATATGGGACTTTTTTTCATATTTACCTATCTCAGGGAAAAAATCAGGCCGAATTGCCGGTAAAATTCAAAACCTTTTTTCTACCGTCGGCTAAATGATACTTGATCTGCCGATAAGAATTCTGCAAGGATAACGGGGAGTATTGGATAAGCGATTTCAGTTTCTCAATATCTTGCGAAATTTCCTGATCAGTAAAATTCTTTTCCAGATTATCATAATATTTATTAAAAATATCCAGGATTATATCCCAGAACGAATGTAAATTAAGCACAAACTTAATATCAACTTTCTGGGGTTTTATTAAGGATGAAGGATGTTTAGTCCACCACTTAAAAAGACTCTTTGGATTATTTGAATCTTCTATTACAATCTTTTCCCACCAATTATCCAAATGTGGTCGCAGCTCCATTTCAAGAAAAGGTTCTAACTTATTAATAATGGAATCATTGTCATTAATAAATTCTTCCATCCGGCAATGGAACACATCCGGCAGCTTAAAACTCTCTAAAAAATTAACACAATAATCAATAGCTAAAGGCACAAAATCATTCCCAGCCAAACAACTCTCCACAACCTGATCTTTGACCAGCCAGCTTCGCAGATCCCGGACGCAATAAACAATTTTACAATGTTTAATCTCCTCGAACAGGCTTATGTCAAAACCAGGTAATTTATCGCCGACATATTTATACAAAAAGCCATTTTCCTTAAAAAAAACACCCATTTCTTCATAAAGATCAGGCAAGGGAACTGCTGTCCTGAAAAGTTTGCGGGCTTCAGGATAGCGCTCCAGAAAATTAAGGCCGTACCGACTAATAACGGCTTGCTTTAAGTAAACTTCATATAAAATCAAAATTTCAGGGTGACAATTCAACATGCCAACCAGAGATGATGTTGCCGTCTTAAACAAACCAAGGATAAAAATATTCTTCGTTTTTTCAACAGGACACCCCCCTACCGCGACATCAGGAGAAACAGAAATATTTCTCACGCAGTTATGATCCTTCAGGACTTCCAAAATTGCCGGCCATCTGGCTGGAATTAAATTCAATACGTTATCCCTGTCTTTTTCCAGCTCCTGGTAAGGCAGGTCAACAAACTCTGAGACTATCTGATTATATTTGTCAGCCAGGATGGTTGAAGATGGATCAAGATTGGTCACCATTGTCAATCCTGTCGGCTTGGAGGTTAGAGTAAAAATCCGCAAATCAGGCCTGCAGGCCTTCAGGCACGGCACTATCTTCCAGCAATCTCCAGCCCAGCACGGCTTAATATATTCTCTGGAACCGGAAAGCTCATCCGGGGGGATGGTATCATGGAGCAGAACAATTGTATCCTTTGAGGCACAACGTTCTATGTTGATAAAATCTTTTAAAACCTGCTCAAACAGATGTAGACCATCAATAAAGGCCAGTTCAAATCCATTTGCAATTTTTTGAAGATCGTGCGTATCAAAAAAAACATCGCTGGTAAATGAAAAAACTTCAGTACTATCGGAAAGCTGATGAGAAATTTTAGGATCAGGGTCAATTCCAACAGCCTTGGTTCCAGGAAGCGCAAAAGCCAGGGTTTCTCCTTGCGCCACCCCTATTTCAATATAACCGGTTGGCTGCAGCAACTCATGAAAACGTTTAAGAATAAAATGGTAATGTTCACCTGACAGCATTTCCGTTTGCACAAACACTCTTAGATCCCGGCGGTCAGGATGCAATTCCAGAATTTTTTGAAAACATTTCTGCATTTCATCTTGCTGGTCAAGATCGTTATAAAGCGCTCCAAGCCCCATCAGGGCTTCAATCATGCCGGGCTGCATTTCAAGGGCTTGCCGGAAAACGGTAACAGCCTGCCGCAAAGCCCCCTGCTTTCTTAAATTCTGGGCTAAATTGGCCAGGATATCCGGACGGTTCGGGTCTAAAGACAGTGCCTTCTGAAGGCATTCCTGGCTGGCAACATGCTTATCCTGCAGCAACAGGACACAGCCAAGATTTATTAATGAATTAATATCACGGGGATTTCTCGCCAGGGCCTGTTGATAATTGTAAACCGCGTCATCATATTGACCATCTTTTTCCAGGGCATTACCTAAATTATAATAATAAGTTGCGACATCTTTATTCTGCTGAATGGCCTGGCGGATAAGGGAAATGGCCTGGCTACAGTCCCCTTTTTCAAAGGCGATTACTCCCAGGATATGAAGGGCGTCGGCGTTATTAGTATTAAGGGATAATACATGCTCACATAACTCCAACGCCTTATCAAGCTTACCGGATTGGAAAAACTGAATTGCGTACCGCATGTATTTTCCGGTAATATCCTCGGAATCAGATGACTGAAAAAGTGCTGACGATTGTTGAGAATCTTTTGGTAAATCCTTTCGAGAAGACATTGGTGTTCCTGTTTTTATGGTTTACGCTGTAATTGTTCAGAGTTGTACACCATGACGTTTTCGCTGAACAGCTACCTGTTACGAATGATTTGTGCAGGCACACCGGCGACAATAGAATTTTCCGGAATTGATTTCGTCACCACGCTTCCGGCTCCGACAACACAACCAGAACCTATCCGCACCCCGTCAAGGATCCTGCTTCCTGCTCCTATCCAGACATCATCGTTAATAGTAATCCCCTTACTTGTTTCCCCCTGCCGGCATATAGGTACATCATGCCGGTCAAAGTTGTGATTAGAGGGTATGATGATGGAATGGGAGGCAATTCTAACATTATTGCCGACAGTTAAACCGCCATGACCATACAATACGCAGAAAAGCTGAATCGAACAGTTTTCGCCAATCTCAACATTACCCCCACAGGAGTGAATTTGAGCATAGTCGTCAATATTGCTGTTTTTCCTGATCACAATACTCTCAGCTCCCGCTGTTTCTATTTTGCTCAAGGGTGAAATGTCACATGAAGGGTCTATAACAATATCACCTACCATATCTGCCATATTCATGAGAGCCTTATAATCATGGGGGTCAGAATCTAAAACTTTTTTAAAACAGGATGTTGCCTCATCCAGCATGCCCAATTTTCTTAAAATTCTTCCTAAATTATTCAGTGCTGCAGGAAAATCAGGCTTAATCTGTAAAGCTCTCCTGTAACAGGTTACTGCTGTTTTACCGTCTCCAAGCTTGCGAAAAACATTCCCCATATTATAATAATAATTTTCATCAGACGGATTTATCTGGATAGCTTTATGGATAAATTCCACCGCATGCCTGAGCTGTCCAACCTGGTAGGCAATAACGCCTTTTATATGCCACGCGTCGGGATTGTCTGGATTCCCGGCAATAACACGATCACAGGCAGCCTCTGCTTCTGGCAGGTTCCCTAGCTGAAAAGCCTGAATCGCCTTTTCAATTTCACTGGTAGAATTCATAATATCATCTCTTTTCTCTTTCCGGCGAATGTCAACCGGAAATAATTGCTGAACAGTAACTACTCATGGGGTGCCTCATCTTCGTTCATTTGGGTATGCGCCGCATACTGGTGCTATGTAAGCAGGCCCAAATGAACGAAGATGAGGCGCTGGTGAACTTTTACCTTTTTATTGCTCGGAAGGAATGGACTCTTGAAGGGTCGGAGGTTCTATCGGGTTTACGGGCATAGCCATCCCGAAGCCTTTAAGCGGTTGGCAGCTCAGCGCATGCCTTAACATAAGGATAATCCTTAAATAACAGCAAATCATCAATTACCCGACCTAAGTAAGTAACATCTTCCTGGCTGAACAGTTTTTGAAATCCCTTATTTGTGCCGTTTCTGACCTTGTACGAATTTGGATTATTCGGATCAGCAGGGCCTAATGGCGTTTTTAAATAGGCAGGCATCACAGACAATCCCTTCATGTTTTCCAGTTTTCCATCCTGGACGGATTCTAGAAGAAATCCTTCGTCAATCGGTATTGCCAGGGATTCAAGCACACGAAGCAGACAATCTGCAGGATTATCCTTAAAATCTTCATATGAAATAATCAGGGTTGGCCCCAAAATGGTTTGCAGTTCGTGAAACAGGTTAAAAAAAGTTACCAGTTTTACTATTCCATAACGATGATCCCTGACAAATTCCGATGGAGTGCCGCTAAAAACTTTTGCCCTGTCCCTTGCCTGAAAATATGCTGACGCCATTGTCATATAAATATTCCTTACCAGCAAAACGGTTGGTACTCCACGAATCTCGTCAATATCAATACGACCCATGTGATAATAAGGCAGTTTGAAAATCATGGCAGCGGTCAAATGGCTCCAGCTAATGGGATAGATATGCTTTAACAGCTGCTCTGCCTGAAACACGTTATCAACTGTTATTTTATGCAGCCTGCATAGGTAAGAGTTAATCATGAACCTGATCCAGGTTCTTCCAGATTTGGGATATGACAAAAAAAGTCTCATAGTTATATTATGTTACACAATAAACACTTTAAGCTGCGGACAATATATTTTTCACTTGGTCAAAATGCCACTCATCACGGATTTCCATGCCGGAAAATGGATTTTCAACCTTGTAAACCCCGATATTATCTCCAAAAATCTCTTCGCTCCGGACAAATTCAGGACGGGTCACACAGCAAAGGCCTTTGTAGCTGACATAGACAGCCTTCTTAAATTTTCGAGGCACAAACCCCTCGTCAACTAATTTCATCCGGTCTCCTTCCTGGGACCAGATAACATTTGTTTCTTTCCTGGCCGGCAGGATGGTATCAAACCCTTTCCTGACAAAACTTTTTACCATACCGTCAATCAGGTTCTCGTCCCTGAAAGGATATGTAATTTCGAGAAGCACTAAAATATCCGGAATATTATTGTCATTTTCGAGACGATTCAAGGCATCGTGGTATACCATATCAAGACCGACATAATCATGAGAAAGCTCCTTCCCTCTTAATAAAGCGTTATCCGCGCCTTCTTCGACGGCAAAACGCGCCAGCTCCGGGCTGTCAGTTGAGACAACTGAACTATTGATATACCTTGACCGTGCCACATACCGCAGGGTCTGTTTCAAAAGAATTTTCTGTCCGGTAAAGTCCAATTCTTCTTTTACCGGAATGATGGCAACCACATTCAGGTTTTCCATTTGCTCCTGCTGCATTTCCTCGTAGCTGTAACCATTGAGGCTCTCAAGAATCCTGACAACATTCTGGCATCGAGTCTCATCACCATTCTGGTGAATACCATGCCAGTGATAGACACTGGCATCAGGTTCATAAATTACGGCATATCCATGCCGCAAAACCTGCTGGGCCCATATTCGATCCTCTATATTGGTAATCTTGTCATCAAATGGATATTTATGCAGGATCTCTTTGCGGATCATACTGTTGGCGTTATGAAAAAAGCTATCTTTTCTCTGTACCTTCCGTTCAGGGCCAAAGACAATCATCATATCCCGTTTGTCACCAGGCGGCGTAAAAGACAAAGGTTCCTGGCGGCCATACACCCCGGCAACTTCCGGATCATCAAAATTTTTATAAAGATTTTCCAGCCATCTGTCATTGGTTGGAATGCAGTGACCGGAAAGACAAACGATAAAATCACCTTCTGCCTCCTCAATCCCGATATTAAGCGATTTACCGGGAAGATAATCCGTGCAGCTCAAAACTTTTTTCACCGGGAACTGGCGCACCTTGGCCAGGGTGGAGTCTGTACTCTCATTATCAACAATAATGACTTCAAAGCTGCCATAACGCTGCTCAAAGACACTTTTAAGACAGGAAGAAATCCAACGCTCCTCGTTTTTTGTCCTAATAATTATAGATATTTTCTGCATTGATACAGTCCTGTTTAACAAGGTTCCCTCGAAAATAAAATAACACAACACTCTTGTTCCGTAACCATTCACGGAAGTAAATCTTTGAAATATTTAAGTCTCTAAGTTTTTTCCCAAGACTCAGCTTGGAAAAAGAGGCCCCTTCTGGGCAGTTGAATCTGAAATCATGATGCATATATTTATTGAGTATAGCCCTCGTGAAATTTAATCATATAATTATGCGTAAAGCCTGCAATAGCAGGGAATTGGACCATAATTTGACACTCACTTCGTCATTCCGGCATGTAGTTGGCCGGAATCTATAGACATTAAGCATC
>JANTFJ010000048.1 GCA_024763495.1 Desulfobulbaceae bacterium
TAAGCGAGGAACGAGACTCCGATCCAGAAAGTTAGTCCATTATCCCTGGATTCCGGCTAAAAACATGCCGGAATGACGAATCGCCTATTAATTTTTTTGCCATAACAAGTCGAATTTATAAGTAAAATAATAAGTCCGAAAGTTGAGTTAATAACATTGGCAGACAATATAACCTAAACAGTAATAATTCATATTATTATTTTAAATAATTTATTTTATAGAATCATTGACTTAAGTCAAATTGTATAAATTTCGCTAAAATATAAAATAATTACAACAATATTTAATTAAAAAAATCAACAGGTTGCAAATAGCAAGAATTTATAATTTCTTGACATCAACTATTACGGCCAATATACTCACTTAAATAGTAACTGCTCACAGGGTACCGAACGGAGTCTGCGCTTACCTCTTCCCGCGATCAGCCGGGCTTACATAACACCAGTATGCGGTGCCAGTCTGATCACGAAAATCTCCGGCACCCTGTAAGCAGTTACAAATACAGTGGTTGACCAGGACAAGGTGCTTACCCGGTGAGTAGTTACCATTTATTAAAAAATATAGTGAATATTTATGAAACGTGAAAAAAAAGTTATTCTTACCGGTCAGGACATTGAACGATCATTGACCAGGATTGGTTTCCAGATTATGGAAAAAAACCGCAATGAAGAAAAACTTGCCCTGATCGGCATCCATACCGGGGGCGTTTTTCTGGCAGACCGCCTCCAGAAAATAATCAAACTCCATGAAGGACGTGATCTGGAACTCGGCTCTCTGGATATTACCCTTTATCGAGATGACTGGAGCCTGGCATCACAGAATCCAATTGTCAAAAAAACGGAAATCCCCTTTTCCGTGGAAGGATACAGCCTGATTTTAATTGATGATGTCCTCTATACCGGGCGAACTATTCGTGCCGCGCTTGATGCTATAATGGATTTGGGACGGCCTCATTTTATTCAACTGGCAGTACTGGTTAACCGGGGCTGTGGGCGGGAACTGCCCATTCAACCCAATTATTTTGGTGTTGACGTCCTGGAAAGTCCTGACGAACATATCGACGTACTCTTAAAAGAAAAATCAGGGCGGGATGTGGTACTGCTTGAACCGAGAGAGAGGCATGGCTGACATAAAAACAAACAAACCTGATCTCCGGCAAATCAAAAAAAGGATTGAGGTAAAACAGCAGGATTACCTTAATTATTCTTTTACCAGGGCTCAGGATGATATGCTGAAAATTTTTCTTGATCTGTCCCAGGAATATGAAAGTCTAGAAAATTTTTACCTGATCTGTGTATGTGTTCCATGTCTTTATAACGATATTCAGGCCGGTCTTTATCTCTACGATAATAGATGTTCCCAGCTGCAGCTTTTTGCCGACAGCACCAGAGGTTTACTGAGTCATCCCCTGAAAGCTCCGCCTTATGTTCATCAGGCCACAGAAACATACCGCAAAGGCAACACCAGTTTTTTCCCTATTTTAAAAAAATATTGCCTGCCGGCGGCCAATGTCCCGGAAGATGACTGCCTTTTCACCGGCCTGCTGGCAATATCCTCCGAACTACCGATTTCCGAGCTTAATCACCTTTTTTTCAGTAAATTCGCCAACCGCATCGGTTATAACCTCCATAACCGTTTGCTGGCTAAGCAAAATATCGATCACCTGAGGTTTATCAATAATCTGGTGCTTGACATTGAACATAACGTCATTATTCCCAATATGTATTTTCGCCATCTTTTTAATCAGTTACGTAAAAAAATAAAAGATGTCGAAGCCTTGGAAGAAACTATCCTGGAAATGAAGAATAAATTACACATGGAAGGCGGGCAATGCCAGGTAGTGATTGATCAAGTATCCAATCTCCATAATGACCTGATCAATCACCATCGGGAACTTCATAAACAGCACGCCAACTTAAGTCTTTTTCTTGAAAGTCTTTTCCGCCGCGACCATTTTGAACAGGGCCATCTTGTTCTGCGGTCTAAAAAATGCCTGGTAGAAAAAGAAATAATCATTCCTCAGCTTGAACAATATGCCACCCGCCTCAGAAACCGTAACATCGAAATTGTCCAGCCGGAAGATATGCGGGATGAAGAAATTCCCTTAATGGTTGATGTCGGCCTCCTGGCCCAGGTCTACGCCAACCTCTTCTCAAACGCGGTAAAATATACCAGTGAGTCAGTTGGAATTGATGGTTCTACCAAGAAAAAAATGGCCTATGGCCGCCACTATCTGCCGGACTCTTTTGGTCCAGGCAAAGACGGTATAAAGTTTAATGTTTTTACCACCGGGCCTCACCTGAACCGCAAAGAGGCTGACGCGGTTTACAATGATGGATACCGCGGCCTCAACAGCATGAATCAGCCAGGCACCGGCCATGGCCTTAATTTTGTCAAGCACGTTATTGAAATGCATGGCGGCCTGGTGGCTCATGAGTCTACCGATGAAGGCAATAATTTCTATTTTATCCTTCCTCTTCCTGATCCGGACATTACAGACGAAACTAAAAATTAATGTCGGATTCACCCGCAAAAACAGAGCTTCTGGCTCCAGCCGGCACTCTGGCTACCTTTGCTGCCGCTGTGCAGGCAGGAGCCGATGCCGTATATATTGGCACGCCCCACTTAAACGCCCGTAATCTAGCCCGGCATTTCAGTCAAACGGAAATAGCCGCCATGATAGATCATGGCCACGGCAATGGGGTCAGGGTGTACCTGGCCATGAACAGCCTGATGAAGGAGGAAGAAATCCCCCAGGTTGTCGAATTGCTGGCTCTGCTTGAACAATTATCGCCCGATGCCCTGATAATTCAGGATATCGGGCTCTGCCGCCTTATCCGCAAATACTTTCCCGCTTTAAAAATCCATGCCAGCACCCTGCTGGGAGCTCACAATTCCCTGGCTGTCCACCAATTCAGCAAAATGGGATTTAGCCGGGTTGTCCTGGCCCGGGAAATGACCCTGACCGAGATTAAAAAAATACACGCGGCTGACCAATTGGAGCTGGAAGTTTTTGTTCATGGAGCCCTTTGTTTCAGCTATTCCGGTCTCTGCCTGTTCAGCAGCTATTACGGCGGGAAAAGCGGCCTGCGGGGCCGTTGCGTCCAGCCCTGCCGCAGGCGTTATACCTGGACAGGCCCCGGCAAAGGATACCGTTCCGGTTATCTTTTTTCCATGAATGATCTTGACGCTCTGGAACTGGTTCCCCAAATTGTCCGGGCCGGGGTTGTTTCCCTGAAAATAGAAGGACGAATGCGGAGCAGCCGGTATGTCTCCTCGGTAGTCAGGGCTTACCGGCTTATTCTTGATCAGGGGGTCAGCCGGGAAACTGTACGTACGGCCAGGGAACTTCTGGGACAGGCCATGGGCCGCAAGGGCAGCAGCGGCTATTTTCTTAATGATCAGCCTGATGAACTAATCTCGGCCCATCATTCCGGTAACATTGGACTTTTTCTTGGAAAACTGACCCAGGTCAAAGGAGGATGGGGTACTTTAAAACTTAAAGAATCCCTACAATGCGGTGACCGCCTGCGCCTTCACCATGAAAATTCAGGTGAACGACAATCATTGACCCTGAAAAAAGTCAACGTCCAGGGAAAATCAAGGCAAAGTGCTGAACCAGGCGAGACAATAATGATTGAATTACACGACTTATCGCCCCGTCCAGGCGATACCCTTTACAAGGTTGACGTCAACAGTCCCCGGCATGGTAAGGAAAGAAAAAACAACATTAATCCTGCTCATTATAACAAAAAAATCAACAAACTTTCCAATGGCAGGAAAGCCGGCAAAATCATTCAGCAACTTGGTCTCAGTCAGCAGAAAATCCAGCCCCGGCAGAAATTTCGCCCCGGCAAAAAAAAATTTCACGGCAGAAAAAACACGAACAAATTAATGCCGCTTTGGCTGAAAACTACTGACCCGGCCCTTATCGCCCAGCTGGCGGCCTATAAACCGGACAAGATAATTCTGAATCTTGCCCCGGATAATTTCAATCGTTTTCAAAAACTGAAAAAAAATCGAGTCTGGCCACGCCTTCTGGTCTGGGGACTGCCACCGGTTATTTTAGAAGACGAAATACCTTTTTATCAAAAGGCTATAAGCAGACTGCTTAATGAAGGTTACCGTAACTGGCAGATCAGCCATCTCAGCCAGCTGCAATTTTTCCCTGATTCCCGCAGGGTCAATATCAGCGGCGAGTATACTTTAAATGTCCTTAACTCCCAGGCCCTGGCCCTTTTAAAAGAAGCAGGACTCAAACACGCTGTGGCTGGAGTTGAAAACGACAGGAATAATATTAAGATGATCTGCGCCCATAAGCAGGGAATGAAGGTCGGAATGATGGTTTATGGTCTGATTCCGCTTTTCACCAGCCGTCTTGATACAAAGCATTTTCAATATGGCCGGATAGTTGTCAGCCCTAAAGGGGAAAAATTCGTCTTACGCCGCCAGGAAAACCTGACCATAGCCCTGCCCTTACTACCATTCTCACTGCTATCCCGGCTCAGCGAGGTTACGGCAGCTGGAGTTGATTACGGTGTGGTTGATTTTTCCTTTCAACGCCTGAGAAAAAGAGAGCTTGATTCTATTTTCCGCCAGATAAACGGCAGGTCGGCAAAAACAAAAAAACTATCAACCTTCAATTTTTTCGGCAACTTAAGCTGACCATCATCTACCTCTCTTCATAAGCGCTCCATGAACGCCACCCTGCACGTGCTTGGCGGCGTCCCTGAATCACTTAAAGTTATGGGGGTGTCGCTGCCTGATTGTACTTTATTGAGCGCTATCCTCTCTTCTGTCATCTGTCATCTGATTCCGGCAGGCCACAGCAAAATCTTCAGGATAATGACCGTTGATCCAGCGTAACTGCTGTTCACTAAAGGCACCTGGCGACTCAGGCATTCGAGGCAGAAAGGCATACAGCAGGCGCTGGCCGTTATTTTCACAGTCAAAACGCTTCGCGTATTCTATGCTGGTTACCATTCTCGCTCCCAGCCCGGTGAGAATCCGCAGGGCAGTAAGCATGGCATTATCAAGAGAATTTCGGGTCTCCCGGTCTGCCTCAAGAATATTGCCAACCGGCTCAAGCGGCATGAGCTGCAACTCCCACTGCGAGGTCTGGGCCTTGGGAACAAAGAGCATAATGTTTTCATCCTCAAAAACAATCAGGCTCTTTTCCCGGTCAGCCCGGCCATCCATCCGCTCATTAGCACGAATGGCGGCCAGATAGTCGCTGAAAAACTGCTGCCCGGTCCGGGCGAAATATTCCCGGAGAAAAGAACGGATCAGATCCCCGCAGCCGTAAGATTCGCTGTCAGCTACCTGCTCCCCGTTTATAAAGGTGGAAACCGCGGCAGGAAGCAGGGCAAACTGCTGGTGAATCTGCTGATGCGAGGCATGGAGGCGATAGCCGGTGGGAGCGCAGTCAAAACCAAAATTCCAGCCCCAGAGGGTTGAGTTAAAGGCAAGTCCCCTGCCCTGCTCAAAAACCCGGATAACTTCCAGTCGCAATTTTTCCAGGAGTTCAGCTCCCAGCATTTTTCTTTCTGCCGGGACTTCCAGGCCCAGTTCCGCTGCCAGCCTGACATAGGTACGTTGATAATAGAGATGACGCAGACCGCTCATATCAGCATCGAGCAGATCGGAAATCCGGTAACGCACCGCATCATCAGCCATGTTGGCAGCATAATGGCCCCAGGGGATATAGGAATTACGGCGCAGATATTCAAAAATATGGCTCTTACCGTTTTCCGCTGACCACTCACCGACAATCTCGCTGCTGCCCTGGGCTCCGGGCCGCAAAACCATTACTTCTTTATATTCGTCGGGCAAAAAGGCATTATTGACCAGGATCTCAAAAAGTTCAAAATTACTGATGCTGGCCCGCTGTCTGCCGCCTTTACCTTTTTTATAGCGCAATCCCCGGGGATGTCCGTTTTTATCAAAGACAAACTCACAACAGAGATGGGCCAGCCTGACCAGATCAGCAGGATCGGTAGAGGTCTGAGCCAGGGCCAGGAGCAGGGAATTGGGCAGAGAGGCAAAAACCGCGGACAGCTCAGTTCTCCAGTTTGCCGCTGCCGTGGTTAATGATACTTCCTCCGGCGCGGGCAGACGAATTTTCAAGGGGGTTTCGGCAAGAGGATCGGCCCAGGCCGTGTTTATAAAGGTCGTGCCCTTAAAAGAAAAAGCATTAGCTATCTCGTAAATCCGGTCAGCCTGTTTTACCACAATATCAGCAGGAGGAAAATTACGACTGTTATCGCAGAGATCGCCTTCACATTCACCTAAAGAAGTTAAATTATCTTTTTCCCGCAGATTTTTAACTATAAAATCAGGGTCATGAACAACATATCTGAATTTACCTTGAGGAGTTACGCAGGTGTGCAAAAACATAATTTTGACTCATAGGGCTTAAGTAAGAATAAGTTATACAATATTACGCTCCATGGTAACTGCTCACAGGGCACCGCATATTTCCGCCATCAGCCCAGTTTACGTATGACTATGGCGGCACCCTGTGAGCAGTTACAATTTTTCATATGCCTTGACCTCGAACGAAAATCCTATTAAATCAACAGACATATCCATCAATTATAAATTACCCATACAGATACCTATCTCTCTGGCGGTCAAAATCTTATCGCAGTCAACAGGTACCTTTTTCCGTTCCTTTATGGCATCGGCCAGGGGCACGGCTTTCATGTCAATGCCGTCTAAAGAAACCATGTGATCAAACTGCTCTGCCTCGGCCAGGCGCACGGCTGATGCGCCAAAACGCAGGGCCAGCAGACGATCGAAGGTAGTCGGCGAACCGCCGCGCTGTAAATGACCGAGAACCAGGGAACGGGTATCCTTGCCGGTCATCTCGCTGATCTGTTGAGCCACCCAGACCCCAATACCGCCCAGAATTTTTTCCGAGCGGCCAATCTCGCCATCACCCTTATGAATTACCTCGTGATCGCGGGCCTTGGCTCCTTCAGCCACTACGACAATGGCGTAATGTTTATCATGCAGCTCATTGTCATTAATTTTTTCACAGATTTTTGCCATATCAAAAGGAATTTCCGGGATCAATATAACATCAGCACCACCGGAAATCCCGGAATTAAGAGCAATCCAGCCGGAATCACGACCCATGACCTCGACCACCATTACCCGGTCATGAGATTTCGCAGTTGAATGAAGTTTATCAAGAGCCTCGGTGGCGGTTGATACCGCAGTATCAAAACCAAAGGTCAACTGGGTGGCCCCAAGATCGTTATCAATAGTCTTGGGAACGCCAATCACCGGCATACCTTTTTCCACGGCAAAACGATGGGCGATCTCCAGGCTGCCGTCTCCACCAACGGCTATATGGCAGGTAAATCCCATCCGGGTAAAAATCTTCATCACCCGATCAGAAACATCACGAATCTGTACTTCACCAGCCAGATTTTCAATGGGCATGGCAAAGGGATTGCCCTTATTGGTGGAACCGAGAATCGTGCCGCCGGTCGAGGTAATATCTTCTACCTTATCCGAGGTCAGGCGAACAAGTTCATCAGGGTCGAGCAACCCTTTATAACCGCATTTGCTGCCAAAGACCTCCCAGCCCCTGGAAAGTGACGCCTTAACCACAGCAAAAATTACCGCGTTTAATCCCGGAGCATCTCCACCACCGGTTGAAATAACAATTTTTTTCATAATCTTCTCCAAGAAAAAATAAAATTCCAAATATTAAGGATGAATAATCATAAAAATAATTTATCGCGCAATATACTGATCTGATTATATGTTTTTGTTCAACATCATGCAAACATCTTTTAATATATAAGAGAAAAAACCTCTACTATTGACATAACAATTAATTTTACTTAAATTAAGATAGTACTTAATTACTTCATTAAAAAACAAAAATTATTATTCTTATTTATATTCAGGAGGTTATGTATGTTTGAAGTAACAGATATGGCAATAAAAAATCTAAAAGCCTATCTTGAGCAGAATAATATCAATTCCGCCATCAGGATAGCATTGATGCAGGGTGGCTGATCAGGCCCTTCGTTGGGACTGGCTCTGGATGAGCCAAAAGATACTGATTCAATCTTTGACCAGGATGACTTAAAATTTCTGGTTGAAACTTCTCTGCTAAATAAATGCGGCGGCATCAAGGTTGATTTTGTTGATGCCGGCCCTCGCTCCGGTTTTTCCATTGCCTCACGAATTCCGTTAAGCAGCGGATCTTCCTGTGGCAGCTGCAGTTCCGGCACCTGCGGTTAAACAATTTTTTCATTCCTTTCCCCGGTTCCCCGGCCTTACCTGGCCGGGGTTTTTTTTTGCCCGACAATTATGACATGCTGCTAATGCAATTAAGCGGAAAAAGCAAAAAATATTGGTAACTGTTCAGCTGCACTTCATCTGCACGCGATAAGTCTGTCTTACATAGCATTAGTATGCGAAGTTTATGCCCGTAGTATGGCTGCCACCCTTATCACGCACAGCTAAAGCACACGGAGTCTCACTACGTTCGCTTACCTCTGAACAGTTACAGGTCGGTGGTTTGGGCAGTTTTTCGCACCTACCTGAATAGTTACAAATATTGTAACAGATCACCAGATCCGGAGTCTCGCATACTCGCCACCTGTCCTTGCTTGACAAAAAACAGCCGGAATGATAAAAAACTATATTTAGGTGTTTTTACCCACGCCGCAACTCAGGTAAGCTAGACTCAAGACCAGGTAGAGAGGGCAAGCTCTGACAGCCGATCATGCCTGGCCCAGGGTTATTGTCTCGGCCTCGGGGGCTATTGAAGACAAAAAAATCCGGCCTGCACCCCTGATCGACAAGGCCATTAAAATTTCCGATCATCAGCCAAAAAAATGAAAATCCACGAATACCAGGCCAAAGAACTTTTTCGGAAATATAAAATAGCTGTGCCTGAAGGCAGGGTAATTACTGATCCGGCCCAAGCTAAAGCCGCAGCCGCGAAGCTTGATTCCCTTCCCCTGGTGGTCAAGGCCCAGATTCACGCCGGAGGGCGGGGCAAGGGCGGTGGAGTTAAGCTCTGCGCCACCCCTGCCGAGGTAGAGGAAGCGGCCCGGCGGATTATCGGCATGACCCTGGTTACCCGCCAGACCGGGAACCAGGGCCGGGTTGTCAAAAAAGCTCTCATTGAAAAAGGCCTTGAAATCAGCCGGGAACTATATCTTGCCATGCTGGTTGACCGAAAAAACGCCGGAATAATGATAATGGCCAGCAGCGCCGGCGGCATAAATATTGAAGAAACAGCTGCTAAAACCCCGGAAAAAATCATCAGCATAAATATTAATCCCCTGGCCGGAATTCAAGCTTATCAATGCCGTCAGGCCGCCTTTGGCCTTAATCTTGCCGGGCCGGTTTTTAAACAATTCAGCACTATGCTGCCCCGCCTTTACCGGCTTTTTGTCGAATGCGACTGTTCTCTGCTGGAGATTAATCCACTGGTAATCAGCAAAGATGGCCGGCTTTCTGCTCTTGACGCTAAGCTGGATATAGACTCAAACAGCCTGTTCCGCCATCCCGACCTTGCCTCCTTTTACGACGAAAATGAGGTTGATCCCCTGGAGGCAAAAGCTGCCAGCTATAAACTTAATTATATAAATCTGGGCGGTACCATCGGCAACATGGTAAACGGGGCCGGACTGGCCATGGCCACCATGGATATAATCAAGCAGGCCGGGGCCGAGCCTGCTAATTTTCTTGACGTGGGCGGCGGAGCCAGCACTGAAATGGTCGAAAACGGCTTTAAGATCATTCTGGCCGACAAAAACGTTAAAGGTATTTTAATAAACATCTTCGGCGGGATTTTGCGCTGTGATGTGCTGGCTGAAGGTGTGGTGCAGGCCGCCGGAAAAATCGGGGTCAAGGTACCGCTTGTCGTACGGATGGCAGGCACTAACGCTGAAAAAGGCCGCCGCATTCTGGCTGAATCAGGACTTAATCTTATTACTGCAACCGACCTGGGTGATGCGGCCCGCAAAATCGCCACGATATGAGTATATTCATTAATCAGGACACAAAAGTGCTGGTTCAAGGCATTACCGGCAATGAAGGCAGGTTCCATACCCGGCAATGTTTGTCTTATCGTACAAAGGTGGTGGCCGGGGTAACGCCGGGCAAGGGCGGTCGGAAAATGGACGAAGTACCGATTTATAACACGGTCAGTAAAGCTGTTGCCGCAACCGGGGCCAACTGTTCACTGATCTTTGTGCCACCCCCCTTTGCCGCCGACGCAATTCTCGAAGCGGCTGACTGCGGCCTGGACTTGATTGTTGCCATTACCGAGGGCATTCCGGTAATGGATATGCTGCGGGTAAAAAATCTGCTGACCGGGAGCAAAAGTCGACTGATCGGCCCCAACTGTCCCGGCATTATCAGTCCGGGGCAATCCAAGGTGGGTATTATGCCCGCCAGCATTCACCTGCCGGGCGCAATCGGGGTAATCTCCCGCTCCGGCACCCTGACCTATGAGGTGGTTGATCAACTGAGCAAACAGGGAATCGGCCAGTCAACCTGTCTGGGAATCGGCGGCGATCCGGTGGTGGGGACAAATTTCATAGAGTGCCTGGCCGCCTTTGCTGATGATCCCGCTACCAGCGGTATTGTCATGGTAGGCGAAATCGGCGGTACAGCCGAAGAAGAAGCAGCCCGCTTTATCCGAGACAACCTTTCCAAGCCGGTGGTGGGCTTTATTGCCGGGCTTACCGCGCCGCCGGGCCGGAGAATGGGTCATGCCGGGGCCATTGTCAGTGGCGGAAGCGGGACTGCGGCGGGGAAAATTGAAGTAATGCGGGAATGCGGCATTCAGGTTTGCGAGAACCTGGGCGAATTCGGCGTATTCTGTAGCCGGATTTTTGGCGGTAATTTGTAATTATATGTGCTAGGAGGCTGTCCGAGAATAGGCATTTTTTCTCAAATCAGGTAAGCGCCAGACTCCGAGGCATTTTTAAAAAATAAGCGCAGTCATATAATTGATATTACGAGCATTATTTTTCAAAATAACACAGAGTTGGGGGAAAAGGGCTTTCTCGGACAGCCTCCCAGGTAACTACTCACCGAGCAAGCGACTTAATTTCGCTAACCCTTGTAATTGTAACTGGTTACAGGGTGGCGAAGATTTTCGCGATTAGGCTGGAGCAGCACTGGTGCTATGTAAGACAGACTTATCGCGTGCAGTTGAAGTGCAGCTGAATAGTTACTAATTTATACGCGAAACTGAACTGAAACCTACTGCTCAGCATAGCACTGTCGCTTTTTTCCTGAAAAAAAGGAGGGAGGGGTTTGATCATATCGCTTATGAATATGACGACGTAAATGAACAGCTTGACCAAGCTACGGCTAAAGGTGTAAAATTTATTCAGAAAAATTCATTATTGGAGCCGATGCTAAAAAGATAATATTTCTTCACCCTGAATCAAGCTGAAAAAATAATGTAACTATTCAGGTAGGGGCGAAAGACTGCCCAAACCACCGACCTGTAACTGTTCAGAGGTAAGCGAACGTAGTGAGACTCCGTGTGCTTTAGCTGTGCGTGATAAGGCTGGCACCCATACT
>JANTFJ010000049.1 GCA_024763495.1 Desulfobulbaceae bacterium
TCCGTGTGCTTTAGCTGTGCGTGATAAGGCTGGCACCCATACTTCGGGCATAAACTTCGCATACTGATGCTATGTAAGACAGACTTATCGCGTGCAGATGAAGTGCAGCTGAATAGTTACAAATTGGGAAACTATTCAATAAGGGTAACTACTCATGAGGTAAGCGCCTAATTGTACCTATTTTAATATACCCCCTATATCTCAACAAACAGGGCAACGAATTAATAGCGATGCTTTACCAGGCGGCCTGGCTGCCGGGATATGGGTGTCGATAAACAATTACAACAAATTTGATTCAGCGTAAATACTGAGGATAAGCATGACCCGGGATGAAATAAAAAACATTATTATTGAAATTATCCAGGATATTGACGAAGATGCGGAAATGGATAATCTTCAAAACGATCAGGCTCTACGTGACCAGCTTGATCTTGATTCCATGGATTTCCTTGACATTGTCATGGAATTGCGCAAAAGATACAAACTCCAGATTCCGGAAGCGGATTACCCTCAACTGGCTACTTTGACCAGTTGCGTCAACTATCTGGAACCAAGACTGCAAAACGTCTGAGCGGCATGGTGCGGCATGCGCCTGTATAAATTCCGGGAAACATTACTGTGAAAGACTACCAACTGGTCATTATCGGCGGCGGTCTTTCCGGGCTGGCCGCCGGTATTCGTTTTGCCCGTTTTGGCGGTAAGGTGCTCATTCTTGAACAGCATCACACTCCAGGGGGGTTAAATTCATATTACCGGCGCCAGGGTTTTCTTCTTGAAACCGGCCTGCATGCCATGACCAACTATGCTCCTCCCCAGGAAAAACATGCCCCCTTAAACCGTCTTTTTCGTCAGCTTAAACTCTCCCGCAAAAAATTTATTACCCACCAGCAGCAACGTTCCGAGATTATTTTTCCAGGTCAGGCCAGTCTCTTTTTCAGTAATGACATTGCTCAGCTTACTGAAGAAATAACCAGGGTCTTTCCCGCTGAGGCCGACAACTTCCGGTATCTCCTGAAAATTGTTCGTGAATATGATCCCTTTATTCCCAAGAAATTTATTTCCACCCGAACAAAATTAAAACAAATCTTCAAGCATCCCCTGTTGATTGACATGCTGCTCTGTCCCCTGATGATTTACGGCAACAGCAGCGAACATGATATGGATTTTGACCAGTTCGTCATCATGTTTCGGGCCATTTTCCTGGAAGGTTTTTTTCGTCCCCAGGGAACAATCAGGGATTTCCTTGATTATCTGCTCAAGCACTACCTTGACTTTGGCGGTAAAATTCAATTTAAAAGTCAAGTTACCGGGCTAGACATTAAGGGCCGCACAGTAAGGGCTGTCCATCTAAACAGCGGGGAAAAAATCAAATGTCAACAGGTTGTTTCAACAATTGGTCTACCCAACACCTTACGACTGGCGGACAAAACAGACAGAAGAGAAGAAAACAAATTACATGGCAGGATGAGTTTTACCGAACTAATTACCATCCTGCCTGCCGGACAGCAGAAACCGGAATATAGAGACAGGACGATTATCTTTTATAATTTCGGCTCTTATGACTATTGCAGACCAGTTAAGGCGGTTGACCCTTCATGGGGAGTTATATGCTTTCCCGACAACTTCTCAGGTCTTGAATCAAAAGAATATTTCCAGATCCGGGTCACTAACCCGGCTAATTATATGATCTGGCGGCAGGCCGACGGCAGCCGATACCGCCAACTAAAGGAAGAATGGAAAGAAAAATCTAATAAAATGGTTGAGAAAATAATTGGGAATTATCGACAAAACATAGTATATGAGGACAGTTTTACGCCAGTAACCATTGAAAAATTTACCGCCAAGGCCGAAGGTGCTGTTTACGGCAGCCCGACCAAAATAAAAGACGGTCGCACCGCCTGTAATAATTTATTCATAGCCGGCACTGACCAGGGCTATCTGGGCATTGTCGGTTCAATGTTAAGCGGCGTCACTATGGTTAACATCCATATATTACGTTAGAGCCTTACTCCTGAGAAGGTAAGCGCGTCCAGGGTGGCGTTCATAGAGCGTTACCAAATATATTAAAACTATTCAGGTAGGGGCGAAAAACTACCCAAACCACCGACCTGTAACTGTTCAGAGGTAAGCGAACGAAGTGAGACTCCGTGTGCTTTAGCTGTGCGTGATAAGGCTGGCACCCACACTACGGGCATAAACTTCGCATACTAATGCTATGTAAGACAGACTTATCGCGTGCAGATGAAATGCAGCTGAACAGTTACTATATTAATAGCTGAAACTTACAAATTATGCCATACAAATCAATAGATAAAGCTAAATCAAATTATGATGTTATTGTCATCGGTTCCGGTCTTGGCGGCCTGACGGTCTCAAACCGGCTTGCCCGGGCCGGGCACAGCGTTCTACTCCTCGAACATCACCATCAACCGGGTGGCCTGGCAACCTGGTTTAAACGAAAAGGCCACATTTTTGATATTTCCCTGCATGGTTTTCCCTATGGCATGGTCAAAACCTGTCGCAAATACTGGAATCAGGCCATCAAGGATTCTATTGTCCAATTAAAAAATATTGTTTTTGATAATCCTCAGTTTTCTCTGAAAACGACCTTTGACCGCCACGATTTCAGCGCCATCCTCAGGGATAAATTCGCAATCAACCAGGCAGTAATTGATAATTTTTTCAATACTGTTTCCGGGATGAATTTTTATGACGACCAGTCCATGACCACCAGGGAACTGTTTGATAAATTCTTTCCAGGTCGCTCTGATGTCCATCGCCTGTTAATGGAACCTATAACCTATGCCAACGGCTCTACTCTGGATGAACCAGCCATCACCTATGGTATTGTGTTTTCAAATTTTATGAATAAGGGGGTCTTTACCTTTCAAGGCGGCACTGACCGGCTGATCGGTATGATGGTTGATGAAATTGAAAAAAATGGGGTTACAGTCTGCCTGAACTCTAAAGTTGAACGAATTGTAGTAGAAAAGGGTAAAGTTAAGGGAGTCGCCTGTGCTGGAGAGAGAATAATTTCCGCCCCTGCGGTTATCTCCAACAGCGGGATAACCAACACAATATACAACCTGGCCGGCACGGACGTTTTCCCCGAGGACTTTATTCAGCAGGCAGATCAGATAAAAATAAACAACTCCAGCTGCCAGGTATACCTGGGTATCAAAAAAGGAGAATCGTTTGCCGATGTGGGAGATCTGCTCTTTACCTCCAGGGCACCGGAATTTGATTCCAATGAGCTGCTTGACATGCACACCAGCAGCAAAACTTTCTCTATTTACTATCCCAGAACCAGGCCTGATAATTCCGACTATACCGTAGTTGCTTCAATGAATGCCAGATATGAAGACTGGGCCGGTCTCGACAAGAAAGATTACCATAAGGCCAAGGAAGATCTAATTAACCGATCAGTTGACGATCTGGAAAGATATATTCCCGGAATCAGAGAAAAATGTGACTGGCTTGAGGCCGCAACCCCCAAAACCTTTAATCGATATACCCTTCACACCAGGGGCACCTCATTCGGCACAAAATTTGAGGGGCTTAATATCTCCCGCTCTATTTTCAAGGTGTTACCCGGCTTGTTTCATGTAGGTTCAGTGGGTATTATCATGTCCGGCTGGCTGGGGGCGATCAATTACGGGGTAATTGTCGCCAACGATGTAGATGCTTTTCTAAGGAGTTAATTAATTGAACATTTTTTCTAAACAAAAAGTAATTGTTACCGGTGCTACCCGGGGTATTGGCCGGGCAATCACCTCGGCATTTCTTGATCAGGGCGCTGAAGTGATCGGCATTTACGGCGGAAACAAAGAGGCTGCCCTCTCCTTTCAAAAAGAAAAACAGAATTTCAAAGACAGTCTCCACATTTATCAGTGTGATATCTCCCGCCATAACGCGGTAGAAAATCTATATAATAATATTGAGGAAAAATTCGATCATATTGATATCCTGATCAATAACGCCGGGATTAGAAAAGATAAGGTACTGGCCATGATGCCGGTAAATGAATGGCAACAGGTAATTGATGTTAACTTAACCGGCTCCTATAATATGTCCAAGTTCGCGGTTCGGCTGATGATGAAGCATAAATTCGGTCGGATTATTTTCATTACCTCTCCCATGGCCCGCCTGGGCTTTGCCGGCCAGGCCAATTACTCGGCCTCCAAGGCCGGGCAGATTGGCATGATGCACTCGCTTGCCAAGGAAACCGCCAAACGGGGCATTACAGTCAACTGCGTTTCTCCTGGTTTTATTGCCACGGAATTGCTGGATGATCTTCCTGAGACCCAGCTGAAGGAATACAAAAAACTGGTACCCATGCGCCGTTTCGGGCGACCGGAAGAGGTAGCTGACGCTGTTCTGTTTCTGGCCGGCCCCAAGGCTGAGTACATAACTGATACTGTTCTTGAGGTAGATGGTGGATTATAAAGAAATATGCCGATTAATTCCTCACCGTCCCCCCTTTCTCTGGGTAGATCAGGTTCTGGAACTTAATCACGACAATATCCGGGCCACAAAACAAATAGCTTCCGACCTTGACTTGTTCCAGGGCCATTATCCTCATTATCCTATCATGCCCGGGGTGCTGCTCTGCGAGGCGGTATTCCAGACCGGAGCGCTCCTTGTCGCTTCAATGATGAAAAATAAAGCCGACAACCAGGAGGACATGGTTCCGGTATTAACCCGAATCATTAATGCTAAATTCAAGCGCGAAGTTCATCCGGGCGACGCCATTGAAATGATAGTAAAATTAGACGAACAGCTTGACTCGGTCTGGTTCATGAAAGGAAAAGTTCTGCTTAAGGGCAAGGTAGCGGTCAAGGTAAAATTTTCCTGTAAACTTATACAAAATAACAACCGAAAATGAATTTTTTAAATTTAACAGATAAATCCTTTGTAATTTTCGGGCTGGCAAACCGCAAGTCGGTTGCCTGCGCCATTGGCCGGGTTCTGGCCGAACAGGGCGCGAAAATAATTCATGTAGTACGCAGCGAAGAACGGCGGCAGACAGCAAAAAAACTCTTTCCGGATTCCCCGGCCTATATCTGTGATGTTGAAGATGAAAAAAATATTATCAGGGTGGCAGCAGAAATAACGGATCTCCTGCAGGGTAAGAAAATTGCCGGACTGGTACACTCCATTGCCTTTGCCAACTATTCGGAAGGGATACAGCCTTTTTACGCTACCATGAAAAAAGATTTTCTCCAGGCCGTTGACATATCCTGTTTTTCCCTGATTGCCATCAGTAACCATTTTAAGAATATTCTGGAGGAAAATGGCTCAGTGGTAACTATTTCCATTTCCACTACCAGGATGGCGGCGGAAAATTACGGCTATATGGCTCCGGTCAAGGCCGCTCTTGAATCATCGCTCTGCTTTTTAGCCAAGAGCTTTTCCAGATTTTCCAATGTCCGCTTCAATGCTGTTTGTCCCGGCCTTTTAAAAACCTCGGCCTCAGCCGGCATTCCCGGCTATGTTGACAGCTATCTTTACGCGGAAAAGGCGACTTTACGTAAAAAAGCTCTCAAAACCAGTGAAGCCGCCGATACTGCCGTCTTTTTACTCTCGGAACGTTCTTCCGGCATAACAGCCCAGTGCCTGGTTGTTGACGCTGGAATGGAAATAAATTATTTTGATTCCGAGTTTGTTGGTTTAATCTGAAATGCTCTATTCTCATGTCTGCCTCCATTCCTTTGGCTATGAACTGCCGCCGAGAGTTGTCACCTCAACTGAACTTGAAGAACAGCTTGCTCCGGTTTATAAACGGCTGAAACTTCCGCCCGGCCGCCTGGAACTGATGTCAGGCATCCGGGAAAGAAGATTATGGCCCTCCGGGACAAAGCCCAGTACTGCTGCCATCCTGGCCGGGGAAAAAGCCCTGAATGCCGCGAATATTCCCCGAGAAGACCTGGGCTGCATAATTTTCAGCTCGGTTTCCCGGGACATGATGGAACCGGCCACAGCCACATTTGTCCATAACCATCTGGGCCTGGCACCGCAATGCCAGATATTCGATCTTTCTAATGCCTGCCTGGGTTTTTTAAACGGCATGATAATGCTGGCCAACATGATTGAACTCGGCCAGGTAAAGGCCGGGCTTATCGTGGCCGGAGAAACCGCTGAAGACCTGCTGGAATCAACGATTAACCACCTGTTAACAGACCAAAGCTTAACCAGGAAGACAATAAAACATACCTTTGCTTCGTTAACCATAGGTTCCGGGGCCGTGGCCCTGGTCATGAGCGACAGCCGTTATGTTGACAGCGGCCACTATCTCCAGGGCGGCACCTGCCGGGCCAACACCTCTCACAATAACCTCTGCCAGGGGGTAAACACCTCAGGAACCGGAACCATAATGGCCACAGACTCTGAGGAATTACTGAAAAGGGGAATTGAAACAGCCCAGCTGACCTGGAATGATTTCAGCAAAGAACTGGGCTGGGATAGCGAAACGATTGATCATTTTTTCTGTCATCAGGTGGGCCGGGCCCATGCCCGGATGCTCTTTAAAACTCTTAATCTTGATGCGGCCAAAAATTTTGAAACCCTTGATATGCTAGGCAATGTCGGCTCGGTTTCCGCCCCGATAACCATGGCCCTGGGCCTTGAAAAGCAGATAATATCTACAGATCAGCAGGCTGCAATTCTTGGGATAGGCAGCGGGATAAACTCCCTTATGCTCGGAATTAAATGGTAAATCAAGAAGTTATGAAAAATAAAATATCTTGATCAATGTTAGCTAAATATGGTACAAATAACTTCAAGGTACAAAGTAAATGCTCACAGGACACCAGATCTTTCCGCGATAAGACTGGCTTACGTATGACAAATACGCTGCGCCAGCCTAATCGCAAAAATCTCCGGCACCCTGTAACCAGTTACATTTACGAGGGTTAGCGAAATTGTAACCGTTCACCAGGGAGCAAATCTTTGCAATATTTAAGTCTCTAAGCGTTTACCAGTGCCTTAGATTTGTTTATTCGGAGTCTTGTTCCTCGCTTACCTGTGCCTGCGCAGCATACTGGTGCTATTCAAGCAGGCTCAAATGGGCAAAGATGAGGTGATGGTGAACGCTTACGCGAAATTAAGTCGCTTGCTCGGTGAGTAGTTACGGTAAAAAAATAAAAAACTGATTGTTCAGTATTTTTTCTAATTGTTCAGTATCGTTTCGTGTTCTATCAAAACAAGGAGAATCGGCATGGCAACTGAAGCAAAGAAAAACAAAATCCTCTTTGTCGATGATGATCCGACCAACATAAGAATATTATTAGAAGTTCTAAAAAATGATTACAAAATTATCTTTGCCCGGAATGGCCCGGAAGCGATTAAACTTGCAAATGATTCACTACCGGACCTGATCCTTCTTGACATCATGATGCCTGATATGGACGGTTATGAAGTATGCAGACAACTTAAAGCCAACGACAAAACCAGTGATATTCCCGTAATTTTCGCTACTGCCCTGACCGAAGAAGAGGATGAGGAAAAGGGATTCAACCTGGGGGCAGTTGACTATATCACCAAACCATTCAGTCTGCCCATTGTCAAGGTACGGATTAAAACCCAGCTTGAATTAAAAAAACGTCGCGACCAACTTAAGCACCAGGCCGAAGAACTGATTGCCACCAATAAACGTCTGCAGGAAGAAATTATCGAACGTAAAAAAGTTGAAAAGATGATTCGCGATCATATCTCGTTCCTCCATGATCTTATAAAAACAAATTCTTTTCCTTCCGCTGTCAGGGCAGCTGAAATGGACCACTTTAAAGAAGAAGAATTTTGAGTCCCCTGTTATATAACCAACTATTGCTGTGACATTTTCTCTACATCAGGTCAGCCCGGCCTATCCCTTTGAGCCGCATTCAATAAAACTTGGCAATAATTCGCTCTCTTATGTTGACGAAGGCCGGGGTGATGCTGTTGTTATGCTGCACGGCAATCCCACATGGTCATATTATTACCGTAATCTCGCAAAATTACTCAAAAACAGCTACCGGGTAATTGTTCCCGACCATCTTGGCTGCGGCCTGTCGGATAAGCCCCAGGATTACTCCTATCACCTCGAAGACCACATAAATAATCTTGAAACATTACTTGACAGCCTGGATGTTAAAAAAATTTCCCTGATTGTCCATGACTGGGGCGGAGCAATCGGCATGGGTTATGCCGTCCGCCATCCCAGCCGGATAAAATCCCTGGTAATATTAAATACAGCGGCATTCCTCTCGCCGAAAATTCCCTGGCGGATTAAAATTTGCCGGACACCGCTGCTGGGGCCCCTGCTGGTTCGCGGTTTAAATGGCTTTGCCGGGCCGGCCCGCTTTATGGCGGTGACAAAACCAATGTCCGAGGAAGTGGCACGGGGTTTTCTTGCCCCTTATGACTGCTGGCATAACCGGGTGGCTGTCTGCCGTTTTGTCCAGGATATTCCTCTATCCCCAAAAGACCACTCATGGCATACTTTAAAACAGATTGAGCAGGGGCTGGATCAGTTTAAAAAAAATCCCATGCTTATCCTCTGGGGCGGCAAAGATTTTTGTTTTAATGACCATTTTTATAAAACATGGCTGGAGAAATTTCCCGAGGCCCGGACAAAATATTTTCCTGAGGCCGGTCATTATGTCCTGGAAGATGCCTTTGCTGAAATAGGCCCACTGGTGGAGGATTTCTTTGCCGCGGAACTGTAACATAGCTCAAACCCTGGCCGATATTGCCGCTGAAACCCCGGAACAGACAGCCCTGATCAGCTCTCATGGTTCCGGCTGTAAACAATGGAAATTCAAGGAACTGGCCGCAGCCACCGCCGGATACAGCCGAACATTGCGTGATAAGGGGGTAAAACCGGGCGACAGGGTCATGCTGATGGTCAAGCCATCCATGGAATTTGTCTGCCTTACCTTTGCCCTTTTTCGTCTAGGTGCCGTGGTTATCCTGATTGATCCGGGAATGGGCTACAAAAACCTGCTTAAATGCGTAGGTTCAGTGCGGCCCCTGGTTTTTATCGGCATTACCAGGGCCCATATTTTTAAAAAAGTCTTCCCGGCTCCCTTTAAAACCGTAAAATTAAATTTTTCCATCAATCCATCATTCGGCTTTTTCGGAAAGCATTTACAACCGACATCAGGTTCGGCAGCCGAACCATGCTGCCGGACAAGCGCGGACGATTTAGCTGCCATAATTTTTACTACCGGCAGCACCGGGCCACCCAAGGGGGTGCAGTACACCCATGGAATCTTTCAGGCTCAGCTGGAACTGATTAAAAATTATTACCATATTGGCCCCAATGATATCGACCAGCCGGCCTTCCCGCTTTTTGCCCTCTTTTCCACGGCTCTCGGGGCCTGCGCCGTAATACCGGATATGAATCCGGCCCAGCCCGCCAGGGTTGATCCGGCCCGTTTTATCAAAACGATTAACGCCCACCAGGTCACCTATTCCTTCGGTTCTCCGGCAATCTGGAATGTTGTCAGCCGCTATTGCCTGGAGCAGAACATTAAACTGCCGGTAAAGAAAATTCTTATGGCCGGAGCCCCGGTGTCTGGTGAACTTATCGAACGGGTAATGAAAATCATGCCTGCCGGCGGGGAAATCCACACTCCTTACGGGGCCACGGAATCCCTGCCCATTGCCTCGATGACCGGCTCGGAAATTCTGGCCGATACCTGGAAAAAGACCCAACAAGGCCGGGGAACCTGCGTTGGTCGACCTTTACCGGGCATTGAGATCAAAATTATCCGGATCTCCGATGAACCGCTGTCCAATTGGAATAATAAACTGCTGTGCCCGGATAACAAAATCGGGGAAATTGTAGTCAAGGGGCCGGTTGTCACCAAGGCTTATGATAATAATGCCAGGGAAAACAGCCTTGCCAAAATCAATTACGCCAAAGGCTTCTGGCATCGAGTCGGCGATGTGGGATATTTTGATAACCAGGGTCGTCTCTGGTTCTGCGGCCGCCGAGCCCACCGGGTGCGCACAGCCCATGGCACCATGTTCACTATCTGCTGTGAGGCTGTATTTAATGAACATCCGGCAATTTACCGTTCCGCCCTGGTTGGAGTTGGCAATCCGGGAAACGAGCTGCCGGTAATAATTATTGAACCTTATGAAAAGATCAGGGATAAGAGAAGACTGCTGAATGAACTAAAAAAACTGGGCCAGGAAAACCAGCTGACCAGGAGGATTAATCATTTTCTTATTCATCCCTCATTTCCGGTTGATATCCGCCATAATGCCAAAATTTTTCGGGAAAAACTGGCCATATGGGCCGCTGAACAACTTGGAGAAGATAAATGAAAAATGTTATTGTCACCGGTGGAGGCGGTTTCATCGGCAAAGCCATTGTCCGGCAGCTGCTGAATCAAGGGCTTACGGTTACGGTAATCGGTCGCCGCAAGTACCCTGATGTCCTGGCCATGGGCGCCAAAGTCGCCGGCGGTGACATCAGGGATAAATCCTTCCTGCTTAAAACATTTAAAAACCATGACACGGTTTTTCATGTGGCTGCCAAAGCCGGAATCTGGGGCAGCCGCGAATCATATTTCTCCATAAATGTAACCGGAACCAAAAACGTCCTGGCGGCCTGCCGGGCCAATAACATTACCCGGCTGATCTACACCAGTACGCCCAGCGTGGTATTTGCCGGCAGTGACCTGGAGGGCGTGGACGAAACAACTCCCTACGCGGAAAATTGTCTATGTCCCTATGCCGAGACTAAAATACTTGCCGAAAAAATGGTACTGAATGAAAACCGCGATGATTTCAAGACCTGTGCCATTCGTCCCCACCTGGTCTGGGGGCCGGGTGACACCAACCTTATCCCCCGGCTTATTTCCCGGGGACGAAGAAAACAACTGCGTATTGTCGGCCAGGGGGATAACCTGGTTGCTGTTTCCTATATTGACAATGTGGTAAATGCACATCTGCTGGCTGCCGCCAATCTGGAACAGTCCGCCGCTTGCGCCGGCAAGGCCTACTTTATTGCCCAGGATAAGCCGGTTAACCTCTGGAACTGGATAAACGACCTTTTTTCCCGTCTCGACATTCCCCGGGTTGAGAAGAAAATATCCTTTAAAAAAGCCTGGCTGGCCGGAGCCTTGCTGGAAAAAATTTATGGCTGTCTGAACTGGGAAAGAGAACCGCGGATGACCCGTTTTCTTGCCGAACAGCTGGCAAAATCACACTGGTTTTCCCTGGAATCGGCAAAAAAGGATCTAGGTTACACGCCGCGGGTAAGCACCCTGGCAGGGCTGGAGAAAACTGTTAAATGGATAAAGGAAAAACAAAACGTCTAACTGTAAATGTTCGGCTAGCCCCCCACGGAGTCTACGCTTACCTCTTCGCCCGTTTAGGCGTGATTCACATAGTATACTATAGTGAACACGCCGAAACGAACAAATCCGGGGCACTAT
>JANTFJ010000050.1 GCA_024763495.1 Desulfobulbaceae bacterium
CGCTAACCCCTGTAATTGTAACTGCTTACAGGGTGCCGTAGATTTTCGTGATCAGGTCGGCGCAGCGTATTAGTCATACGTAAGCCGGATTGATCGCTGAAATATGCGGTGCCCTGTGAGCAGTTACAAACAGGTAACTATTCAGCTACACTTCATCCGGAGTCAAAGTTTATGCCCTAATACAACGGTATATCACAAGCGCGTCAGGGTGATGTTCTGGAGCGCTTACAATTAATTTTATCCAACTTTTCTTGCCCGCAGGGCATTGTTTTAACCAGAGGAGAAATAAAAAATGAATCAAATCGCGGCTGTTCTTATCTCTGTTTTAATTGCCGTTATAACATTTTTCCTTATTATAAAAAAATTCGGCAGTAACTGTATGCCCTGAGTACTCATGTATGGAGCCATAGGTATGGGTCTGATTACTTATATTATTTTAAATAAATTGTAACAGTTCAGCTGCACTTCATCTACGCCAGATCATATTCTCTCAGGGCCTTTGATTCGTTCATTCTGAGTCTTGTTCCTCGCTTACCAGTGCCTGCACCGCACTGGTGCTATATAAGACAGGCTGATCTTCAGAAATATGCGGTTCCCTGTGAAAAATTACCAAATAGTTTACACAAATGAAAATAAACGGCAAACATTACCGGACTATCTGGCCGGATAACAACAATCCGAAAATTATTAAAATTATTGATCAGCGTCATCTTCCTCACAAATTTATCATTGAGGAACTTAAAACCGTGGCTGATTTTACTGCGGCAATTAAGGAAATGCACGTAAGAGGGGCAGGACTTATCGGTGCCACAGCCGGTTTTGCCATGTATTGCGCCGCAATATCCGCCCCAAAAAATAATTTTTCTTCCTTTATCAAAAACGCGGCACAAAATCTTATTCAAACCAGACCAACTGCCACTAATCTTGCCTGGGCTGTCAGACGCCAGCTTAAAGCCATGACAAAGGAAGAGGATATAGATGAAAAAATAAAAATATCATTTAAAACCGCACAGAAAACAGCAGATGAAGATGCCTCTTTCTGCCGCCGTATAGGAGAACACGGCCTTGATATAATAAAAGAAATAAGTAAAAGAAAAAAAGGGGAACCGGTAAATATCCTCACCCACTGCAATGCCGGCTGGCTCGCCTTTGTAGATTATGGTTCCGCCACCGCTCCAATTTACGCGGCCCATAACAACGGCATTAATGTTCATGTCTGGGTTGATGAAACCAGACCATGGCTCCAGGGTGCCAAACTTACCTGCTGGGAACTGGCCCAGGAAAAAGTTAATCATACCCTGATTGCCGATAACACCGGCGGCCATCTTATGCAGCATAATATGGTTGATATGGTTATAACCGGGACTGATCGAACAACATACACCGGCGATGTTGCAAATAAAATAGGTACTTATTTAAAAGCTCTGGCTGCCTTTGACAATAATATACCATTCTATGTCGCCCTGCCCTCATCAACCTTTGACTGGCATATTAAAGATGGCATAAAAGAAATTCCAATAGAAGAAAGATCAGGTTCAGAAGTTAATTACATAAAAGGAATAACAGCTGATAATAAACTTGAAGAAATATGTATTTCTCCCGCTGACAGCAGGGCGGCTAATTTTGCCTTTGACGTCACTCCCTCCCGTCTCATAACCGGCCTCATTACGGAAAGAGGCGTTGTCAGGGCAAATAAAGAGGCTATCTTAAATCTTTATCCAGAACATCAACAATAGTGTCATGAAAAACAGGCCGAAATTGTTTTATCTTATCATTTGCCGGATCAGGATGAATACGATTGGTAAGTAACACCATAACAAGTTCGCGGACAGGATCAATCCAGAAAGAAGTTCCGGTAAAACCTAAATGACCGACACTTGAAGGGAAAATATAATTTCCGGCACTCGATCCCCGGGCTGAAGGTGTATCAAAACCAAGAGCCCATGAGCTGTTCTTAACAATATCCTGCTTTTTAAAAAATTCTCTTAAATCATCATTATTAAAACTTGCCAATCCTGCTTCTTCCTGCCAACAGGCAAACAGGAAACATAATAAATTCAGTACGCCTTTGATGTTACCGAATAAACCGGCGTGTCCTGCCACACCTCCCAGAGCAAAACAATTATCATCATGCACCGCGCCGCAGATAATTTTTTTTCGCCATGGACAATATGCGGCAGGTGCATAAATAACTTCTCTGGGTTTATCAACCTTATTAAAAAAAATATCATTTTCTAAACCTAAAGGAACATAAATTTTTTCATTTATATATTCATCAAGTTTCTTTCCTGATTTTATCTCCACTATGCGACCGATCAACATAAAACCAAGATCGCTGTAAACAGATAATTTGCCGGTTTCATAAATAAGAGGTTCAGCGCATATAAAAGAAATAAGCTCAGGCAAACGCTGCTTCTCAGGAAATTTTAATAATTTTTGATGATAATAACGATGGGCCGGAAGTCCGGAACAATGATTTAAAAGATGAAACAGGGTTATTTTTCTTTTTTTATTGTCAATATCCTCTTCCAGAAGATCGTCCAAGGTATGATAAAGCGCTATTTTTTTTTCTTTAATCAGACAAATAACAGCTAAAACAGTCGCTAACGGCTTTGTCAGGGAAGCCAGATCATAAAATACATCCAAGTTTAAATTTTCATACTCGGGAAAAAAAGAAAGCCGACCAAAAACAGCAGAATATTTTTCTTTTACCCCCTTGCCTACTCCTACCCCAACTGCTGCTCCCGGAAAAATAGAATTTTTAAATGCCCTAACAAAAATTTTATATAATTTTTCATTTAGATGAGAAAAAAAAGTATCATATTTATCCATAAAATTATCTTGTTGTTTATTAATTATTCAGCTGTACTTCGCTGTATCCGATCAGGTGATAGCGCTCAATAAAGTACACCGAGGCGGCGACAACCCCATAACTGTAAGGGGTTCAGCAGGGACGCCGCCATGTACATGCTCCACGCCATGACATAACACATCGGTATATCGCAGGATTGAAGCACGTGCAGGGTGGTGTTCATGGACGCTTAGGGTTTAAAAAAAAATAAGTTATACAATATTGTGCTCAGATTCAGGTCGAGTTGGGCCTGATGTCGCAAAACCGCAGTATTAGTTGTAACTAATCAGCTATACTCCATCTTTGCCAATTTGCGCTTTCTCGAACAGCATCATTAGTATGCTTTTAAGTCCAAAATGAACAAATATGAAGCATATTTGAACAGTAATATGACAGTGGTTACGGTAACTTTTCTCCCCCACCTGAATAGTTAAAAAAATTATATTTTTATATCCTTATTTTCTGCTCTTTTTTATTATTATCATTGAATTATTATATTATTTAAACTAAAATTATCAGACTTAAATTAAAAAAAAACGGCAGCTATTCAGCTGCAATTTATCTACGCCCGATCATGCTGTCTTACATAGCACTGGAAGGCTCCAGATAATAGACATTTTTTCTCAAATCAGGTAAACACCCTTAAATACAGGGCATAAATTCCGACTTCGAGGCATTTTTAAAAAATAAGCATATCCATCTAATTGACATCATGAGTATTATTATTAATAATAACAAAGAGTTAGACAGGTAAGAGAAGTACGAGACTCCACAGAAAGGACATTCTCAGAAAGGCTGCCAGTATGATGCTGCGCCGCCTGATCAAACATAGTTAAAGCACGTCTAACCCAGCATGGCTGAATCAAATTTTTTCCAGCCCCCCGTACATGAAAATGCGAATTGTGTTTTCCTGTACTTCCGGGGTATTTTCACGGTAAACAATTACCGGGCAGTGGTTGTGCTGTAACTGTTAAGCTAATACAAAAACCTACCCATTAATTGTGAACTTTAACATTTTTTTTATCCTTATTTTCTGCTGTTTATAAATATGTTGATAAAAATTTTAAAATTTATTGATAATTAAAAATTTCTTTTTTTCACATTTTTTTAAAAAAACTAAGTTAAAAAAAATATTATATATTTAAACAAGTTAACTTAAATTTAAACAAACTAACAACCTTAATAATTTTAATTTATTTAAATATATAGATATATAATAAATTATATATTTGGGAAAATTAATGCTGCCGCTAATTTATAATTAAAGGATAACTGCTCACAGGGATCAGACCAGAAGTCTCGCAAGTTCACTTATCAGCAATCGATCCGGCTTAGGTATGACTAATAGGCTGTACCGGCCTGATTACAAAAATCTCCGGTACCCTGAGTAGTTACATTAAAGGAAATAAATTATGTCTCTTATTTTTAATATTGCCAGAGATGATTTTCTTGGTGGTCTTTCATCTGTACAAGCTATAACGACTAAAAAGGGAACTATGCCTATTCTGGCAAATGTTTTGCTTGAATCAACCAATGATGCGATAATTTTAACTGCTACTGATCTTGAAATAGGTATAAAAAGAAAAATTGCCGCTGAGGTTCTCTCTCCCGGCACAATTACCTTACCAGCCAAAAAACTTTTTGAAATTATCAGAGAATTAAGTTCAGAGTATATCCATTTGGAAATAATAGAAAACAACTGGGCAAAAATAACTGACGAATCAAGTTTTTTTCGCCTTGCCGGCATGGAAAGTGATGAATTTCCTGTTTTTCCTGAACATGATAAAGATAATGTCGCGGAAATAGCCTGTGAAACTCTGGTGGATTTAATTAACAAGACAATCTTTTCAGTTGCTCATGACAGTGAAAGTCAATTCACCTTGACTGGTATTCTGCTGGAAAAAGTAGAAGTAGATGGAAAAAAATTACTTAATTTTGTCTCTTCTGATGGTCATCGACTTTCTCTGATGAAACGGGAAATTGAGGGTGATATAAATAAGTTGATTCTGGATAAAACCACAATTATTCCTCGCAAGGGAATGCAGGAAGTAAAAAAAATATGCGACGAAAATTCAGGAAAAACAATTTTTTCTGGTGTAGATGATAAACAGGCGGTATTTAAAACTGATGATACTATCTGTATTATCCGTTTGATGAATGGAGAATTTCCGGAATTTAAACAAATTATTAATTTTATAAACAGGGATATTTATTTTGATATAGACAGAGTTACACTGCTTAATTCTGTTAAAAGAATGAGTCTGTTTGCTGAAGATAAATTTAATATTATAAAATTCAATATTGAAAAAGATAAAATTCTTCTTTCTTCAGAAAGTATGGATGTAGGAGATGCCAAGGAAGAAATTGCAGTAGAATTTTTATCTGACCCTATTACCGTAGGATTTAATGGCAGATATTTTGTTGATACTCTTCAGATAATGCAAAGTGATAAAGTAAGAATATTTATTTCTTCCAAGGATAGCCCTTGCCTGGTTGAATCAGAGCTAGATCCTGATTTTACAAGTATTATTATGCCAATGGAGATATAAAATTCGGATAGCGCTCGATAAAGTAGACCCATGAGGCGACAATCTCATAACAGGGGCACTGCCATGTGCTTGATCCACGCCCTGCAATAATAAATTTGTATATTGGAGGGTTGTAGCGCGTGCAGGGAGGTGCTTAAGGAAGACCATGCAATCTCCTTACAGCAGTACGATTCTATAGAAAAAATTTTACAAAAGTGAATTAAAAATCTCAATATATACGATGTCTGCTATATATAACCAAGTACTATAGGCGGGCATTGCCCACAAGCCAGTAAAATCCAGTCATCCAGTAACATTAAGATTGTTCAGCGGTTAATTGGTTTATTATACAAAATTAGTAACTATTCAGCAAAAGGCCAAAAGCTGGCCAAACCACTGTGCTGTAACTGTTAAGAGGTAAGCTGACGTAGTGTGACTCCGTGAGCCTTTAGCTGTGTTTGATCCGGCCGGCGCAGCATACTTGTGCTATGTAAGAAAGCTGATCGTGCGCAGGTAAGGGATCAAGTTAAAATAACTTAAACATCTTGCATCTCATTTTCAGGCAGGTTTGAATGGGCGAAGATGAGGTGCTGGTTAACGCTTACAGATTTTAAAATAATAGAGGTAAGAAATTAGTGAGTGAAGAACAAAAGAATTACGACGCAGGGCAGATAAAGGTATTGACCGGGCTGGAAGGTGTCAGAAGGCGACCTTCTATGTATATAGGCAATACCAGCGTTGAAGGTTTGCATCATCTTGTTTACGAAGTTGTAGATAACAGTATTGATGAGGCGTTAGCCGGACATTGTTCAGTTATAAAGGTAACTCTTCACCAGGATGACAGCGTAACTGTTGAAGATAATGGACGAGGTATACCAGCTGAAAAACATCCAACTGAAAAAATATCTGCCCTGGAACTTGTAATGTGTACATTACATGCCGGAGGAAAATTTGATCATTCCACCTACAAGGTTTCCGGCGGACTGCATGGAGTCGGGGTTTCGGTCGTAAATGCCTTAAGCGAAACAGCTTCGGCAGAAGTAAAAAGAGATGGTAATATTTATTATCAAACCTACAGATACGGCATAAAGGAAAGTGATGTAAAAATTATTGGTCAAAGCAGTTCGAGTGGGACAAAAATAAGATTTAAGCCTGATTCTTCAATATTTAACGAAACAACGATTTTTCAATATGAGATAATTCAGTCCCGCCTGCGTGAACTGGCTTTTTTAAATAAAAATGTCAAAATTATTCTAAAAGATGAAAGAAGCGGGGCAGAGGATGAATTTCATTATAAAGGCGGGATAGTTTCCTATGTGGAATATTTAAACCGCAATAGAACTATTATTCATCCTGAACCAATTTATTTTTTTGGTGAAAAGGATGATGTTCAGGTTGAGATAGCTTTTCAATATTTTGATGGTTTTTCCGAGCGGCTCTTCACCTTTGTTAACAATATTCATACCAGGGAGGGAGGTTCTCATGTTGCCGGTTTTCGTGGAGCCTTAACCAAGTGTATTAATCGCTATGCCAGTGATGATGTTGTTCCCAAGAATTTGCAGGCCAAGTTAGGCGGTGATGATGTACGCGAAGGTATAACCTGCGTGCTTTCCGTTCGGGTGCCCAATCCCCAGTTTGAAGGACAGACCAAAACAAAATTGGGTAACAGTGAAGTTAAATCGATTGTTGAATCAATCTGCAATGAAAAGTTATCCATATATCTTGAACAAAATCCCCAGATAGCCAAAAAAATATTATCAAAGGCGGTTGACGCGGCCAGGGCCAGGGAGGCGGCCCGGCGGGCCAAGGAACTTTCCCGTAAAAAGGGATCCGGTCTTGATTTGCTCATGGCCGGTAAACTGGCGGAGTGTCAATCTAAGAAACCAGAAGAAAGAGAGATTTTTCTGGTTGAGGGCGACAGTGCCGGGGGCAGCGCTAAACAGGGCAGAGATAGGGCATTTCAGGCAATTTTGCCTTTACGCGGCAAGATAATGAATGTGGAAAAGGCCCGTTTTGACCGAATTTTAGCCAGTGAAGAGATAAAACAGATAATTGCCGCCCTGGGAGCAGGAATAGGCAAGGAAGATTTTGAAAAAGATAAATTGCGTTATCACAAAATTATTATCATGACAGATGCTGATGTGGACGGTGCTCATATCCGTACCCTTCTCCTGACCTTTTTTTATCGCCAGATGCAATCATTGGTGGAAGACGGCTATGTTTACATAGCCCAGCCTCCTTTATACAGGATAGGCCGGGGCAAGAAGGAGCAGTTTTTTGCCGATGATAATGAATTGAATAAATATTTCTTTAATCGGGCCAGTGAACTGCTTATAGTTCATATGTCTGACGGCAAGGCCATTGAAAAAGATGAAATGGTATCTGTTCTTCATGATCTTTCAAATTATCAGCGCATTATAAATTACCTGCAGAGGATGAACATCTGGCAGGATATGGTAAATTTTCTCCTGGCCGAGGATATAAAAACAGCGGATCAATTTACTGATGAAAATTTTGTTAAGGAACTGCGGAAAAAACTGGTAGGTAAAAATCTTATTTTAGGCAATATCAGGCCATGCCGCTGGAAACCCAGTTGTTATGAATTTGATGCCGCCTTCAAGGACAAGGCCCACACCATAATCACCATTGGCCCGAAAATTCCTCTTATTCCTGAATATCGTTCAGCTATAAATCTTTTTCCACGGATAGAGATGTTTTTAAATACCTCTTTTGTTATTAAGACGAGGAGTAGTGAAAAGAACGTGGCCGGCTGGCAGGAACTTCTTGAAGAAATAAAGAAAGAATCATTCAAGGGCAGTTCCCTGCAACGCTATAAAGGTTTAGGTGAGATGAATCCTGAACAACTCTGGGAAACCACCATGGATCCCGGTCAGCGCGTTTTACTCCAGGTAAAAATTGAAGACGCGGAAAATGCCGATGATATTTTTACCACCTTGATGGGTGATAAGGTTGAACCAAGGCGGGAATTTATTAATGACCATGCCCTTGAAGTTTCCGAGCTTGATATTTAATCAGAAAACAGAATATAGAGGAAAGAAGTAAGAAAAAAGAGGAAATAAATAACTTGCATCTACAGTTAAGGCACTTATCCGTAACATTAATTTCTTTTCTGGTTTATCTGGACTGGAAATAAGGTAATAAAGGAAATTTTTTAAAATTAAATTATGACAGAACAAGAAGAACAGCAGTCACCAACCATTTCTATTGAGAAGGAGCTGCGTAAATCATATCTTGATTACGCCATGAGCGTCATAATAGGTCGGGCTCTGCCCGATGTTCGTGACGGACTGAAGCCGGTTCACCGCCGGGCGCTTTTTGCCATGCGGGAATTAAATAATTATCACAACCGGCCTTATTTGAAATCAGCCCGTATAGTCGGTGACGTTATTGGTAAGTATCATCCTCATGGCGACACAGCGGCCTATGATACCATTGTCAGGATGGCCCAGAATTTTTCTCTGCGTTATCCCCTGGTAGACGGTCAGGGTAACTTTGGTTCCGTGGATGGCGATTCTCCGGCAGCCATGCGTTACACTGAAGCGCGGATGACCAAGATAGACCAGGAAATGATTGCTGATCTTGAAAGAGATACGGTTGATTTTGTTCCTAATTACGATAATTCTCTAAAAGAGCCGGTGGTTTTTCCGGCGAAGATTCCCAATCTGCTGATTAATGGTTCAGCCGGTATTGCTGTGGGCATGGCAACCAATATTCCGCCACATAATCTTAACGAGATTATGGACGGTCTGATTGCCATGATTGATGATCCTAATATTACAGTTCATCAGTTGATGGAATATATCAGCGGTCCTGATTTTCCTACCGGCGCCTTTATCTGCGGTAGAGCCGGTATCCGAGAGGCCTATGAAACCGGGCGGGGCAGTATTCTGCTGCGCTCCCGTCATCATATCGAAAAAAATAAAAAGAAACGGGAATCTATAATTATCACGGAAATTCCTTATCAGCAGAATAAAGCAATGCTGGTAGAAAAAATTGCCCGTCTTATTAAGGATAAAAGAGTAGATTCCATTGCCGAGGTTCGGGATGAATCAGACCGCCATGGTATGCGGATTGTCCTTGATTTGAAAAAGGATGAAGTTCCTGAGGTGGTGGTTAATCAGCTATACAAAATGACCCCGTTGCAGCGTAGTTACGGGATAATTCTGCTCAGTATTGTTAATAATAAGCCGGAAGTTCTCAATTTAAAACAGATTCTTGAATATTTTCTTCTTCACCGGAAAACAGTAATTTACCGGCGGACAGCCTTTGATCTTAAAAAAGCCGAGGAAAAGGCCCATATTCTTGAAGGGTTGAAAATAGCAATAACCAATCTTGATGAAGTTGTCGCTTTAATCAGGGCCTCAGCCAATCCCAATGAGGCCCGAGAAGGGCTGATGAGTCGTTTTGAGCTGTCTGAAATTCAGGCCCAGGCAATTCTTGAGATGCGGTTGCAGAAATTGACCGGACTTGAACGGGATAAGATTATTGGTGAACTGGAAGAATTATTAAAAAAGATAGCAAGATTTAAAGAAATTCTGGCAGATGAAAATCAGGTACTGAAAATAATAAAGGATGAATTTCTTGAGATTAAAGAACAGTATGGCGATGATCGGCTGACGGAAATAATTGAGGCCCCGGATGAAATATTGCCGGAGGATCTGATTCAGCAGGAAGAAATGGTGGTAACCGTTACCCATGACGGCTACATCAAACGTAATCCTGTTGATCTTTACCGTTCCCAGCGTCGGGGAGGAAAGGGAGTTAAGGGAATAAAAACCACGGAAGAAGATTATGTCAGTCATCTTTACCTGGCCTCAACCCATGATACCTTTTTGTTTTTTACCAATCTCGGCAAGGTATTCTGGCGCAAGGTATACCAGATTCCCCAGGCCAGCCGCATTGCCAAGGGCAAGGCTATTGTTAATCTGCTGGAGCTGAGCGAGGGAGAAAAACTGGCGGCTATTCTGCCGGTAAAGAGCTTTGAAATCAGCGATGATGAAGAATGTTTCATCATGATGGTAACTAAAAAGGGAATTGTTAAAAAGACCGTATTGCAGGAGTTTGATCGGCCCCGGCGCAAGGGAAAAATTGCCCTGAAAATCCGTGAGGATGATGAGATTATTTCCGCAGTCCTGACCAATGGCAAGAATGAAATTCTCATGGTCTCCCATAACGGCATGGCCGTACGTTTTCAGGAAAGCGATGTCCGGGCCATGGGCAGGATGGCCACCGGGGTCAGGGGGATAAGATTAGGCGAGGAAGATTTTCTTATCGGCGTCCTGGTTCTGGCAACAGATGATTCTATTCTGGTGGTGACGGAAAACGGTTTCGGCAAGAGAAGTCCGGTGGAAGAATACCGTCTGATAAAGCGGGGTGGTAAAGGGGTCATTGCTATTAAGGCCAGTGAAAGAAACGGCAAGCTTGTCGGTGCGTTACAGGTAAGAAATGAAGACGAAATTATGCTGATTACCAACAGTGGTAAAATTATCAGGATGAGCATGGCTGATAACCGGGTAATAGGCCGCAACACCCAGGGTGTTAAGTTATTTAATCTTGATCAGGGCGAAAAGGTGGTGGGCATGGACCTGGTGCCGGAACAATATAACGCTGATGAGGAAATTGAAGAAAAGGGGAAAGAGGAATGAAGCATACCGGTGTTGTTATAGAAGTAGGAAATGGAAGGATATGGGGTTGCTGTAAGCACTCTTAGAAACAGGGCATAAACTCCGACTCCGAATCTAAGGCACTGGTTAAACACTTAGGCGCTTACGGCCATTGTCTAAACAATTTTTTGTTTTGATTTTTGGTAACTTCTCCATATGTGGTGGCACCCAACCGTAGATCTGCTAAAATTTGGACAATTTCTATCACGTCATTCCGGCATGTAGTTGGCCGGAATCTATAGACATTAAGCAGCT